>CAISJH010000814.1 GCA_903885585.1 uncultured beta proteobacterium | reverse complement strand
CGCCGGGCGCGGCGACTCGGGCTCGGTGTGCAGCAGTTGAAGCAGGTTCTGCAGCACAGGCAGCACGTAGGCCAGCGTCTTGCCTGAGCCGGTGACGGCCGCACCGATGAGGTCGCGGCCCGCCAGCGCGGCAGGAATGGCCGCCGCCTGGATGGGCGTGGGCCGCAAGTGCCCGCGCTGGGCTAGGGTGCGCAGCAGGTCGGGGTGCAACCCCAGGGAGGCGAAGGAGGCAGAGGACATGAGGATCAGGCCACTTGGGCCAGGAAGCGGCGGGGATCGGCGGAGAACGCCGCGAAGTTGTCCGGCGTCACGACGACCGGCAAGGCCTGCGGCACCTGTTTGCAAAACGCCTCCAGTCCCCGCCCCGACTTCCTGCGGCCCGATTTCACCTCGATGGCATACAGTGCATTGCGGTTCTGGTAAACGAAGTCCACCTCGTCTTGACGCTCGCGCCAGTAGGTGAGCTCACCAGGCTGCTGTGCAAGTTCCGCACCGACCGCCAGCTCGAAGACGCGCCCTCGTTGTTCTGCATTGGACGTCACGTTCACGCCGGTGGCCATGCTGTACAGCGCCGGGCAGGCGGGCAGCATCTTGGGGCTGGAGCCGCGGCTGAGCCAGGCTTTGGGCGAGTACTTCTGCAGTGCGTGCATGAGGAAGGCGCTGGCGTACAGCTCGATGTAGGTCTTGACCAGTTCTGTGTTCCCACGGTCCTGCAGTTGCCCCAGCAGCTTGGTGTAGCTGATTTCCTGCGCTGGGTAATGGCACAGGATCTGGAAGGCCTGCCGGAACAAGGCGGGGTTGCCCACACGGCGCTGCTGCAGGATGTCTTTACCTATCACGGCCTCGACGATGGAATCCTTCATGTAGGCGTACCAGCGGTCCGGGTCGTCCTCGAAAGTCACGGCGCCGGGGTAGCCGCCGTACGCCAGATAGCGCGGCAGGTCGTAGCCGAAGGCCTGCTGCAGTTCGGTAAAGGTCCAGTGGTGCACACGCAGGAGTTCGAAGCGGCCGGCCAAGCTCTCCGTCACACCGGCCTGGACCTGCAGTGCGCTGGAGCCCAGCAACACCACGCGCAGGAACCCGGGCCTGGCATCCCACAGCGCCTTGAGGGTCTCGGGCCAGTTCGGGACTTTCTGGATCTCGTCGATCACCAGCAGGCTGCCCTCGCCCAGCAGCAAGGCTTGCTGCCATTGCTCCCTGAGCCAGGTGTGGTCGCTTGCCAGCAGCCCATCGGCATTGGCGTAGTGGGCGGGGTGGTCAGCCTGTTCGATGACTTGCTTCACCCCAGTGGTCTTGCCCACCTGTCGGGGGCCGACCAGCACCTGCATCAGGATGGGGTGCGCTTCAAGGCGGCGAGCCAGGGTGGCGACAAAGGGGCGGCGGAAGTTGCGGTTCACCCAGAGTTACAAAATACTAGAAATGTCTATTGTAATTACTAGATTCTTCTCGTGAAGCGTTGATCGTGCCGGTACCCGTTGGGAGTTGCGTGCAGCCGCCGCAAGCCCTCTCGGCCCCTCCAGGCCCTGCCATCACGGCGTGCACCGCACACCCGCCACCCAGGTCTGGGCAAAGGCGGGCACGTCTGTTGCGAAGACGAGCGCATCCAGCAGGTTCTCGCGCGGCGCACCGGCCAGTGCGTCGACCGATGTGTCCATCACGAGGAAGTCCGCAGGGGCCCCGGGGACGAGGCCCACCTTCCGCCTGCCTGCGGCTGAGGCGCCACCTTGCAGCATGGCCTGGAACAGGCGCTGTGCCGTTGAAGGCTCGCCCGATTCGGG
>CAISJH010000813.1 GCA_903885585.1 uncultured beta proteobacterium | reverse complement strand
GGCCGCCGCACGCAAGGTGGACGAATCCACGCTGGAACTGGTCACCGAAGCCCCGGACGCGGTGCTGCCCGAGAAGCTGACCTTCCTGCCCATGATGAGCCGCGCCTGGTGCGAGAAGCATGGCGTGCAGAAGGCGCAGGATTTCAATGGCAAGCAGGAGACCCACGCCGTGCGCCACGCCAACGGCACAGGCGCCTTTCGCCTGGAACGCTACGAACCCGACGTGCGCACCGTGCTCAAGCGCCACCCGCAATGGTGGGGCGACGCCGACAAGACACCCGGCCGGCGCCAGGGCAACCTGACCGAGGTGGTCTTCACCACCATCAAGAGCGATGCCACACGCTTGGCCGCGCTGGCCTCGGGCGAGGTGGACCTGGTGCTGGACCCGCCTTACCAGGACGTGGCGCGCCTGAAGACCGACAGCCGCATCACGCTGACGCAGACCGCCGACATCGGCCAGCAGTACCTGGCCTTCGATCAGGCGCGCGACGAACTCGAGTTCAGCGACGTCAAGGGCCGAAACCCCTTCAAGGACCTGCGCGTGCGCCAGGCCGTGTACCACGCTGTGAACGTGCCGCTGATCATCGACAAGGTGCTGCGCGGCCAGGCGGTGCCCACGGGGGCCTTCCTGTCGCCCATGGTGGAGGGCTCACCTGCAGAACTGGACAAGCGATTGCCCTACGACCCCGCCCGGGCCCGCGCCCTGCTGGCCCAGGCCGGCTACCCCAACGGCTTTGCCGTCACGCTGGACTGCGTGAACGTGGCCTGGCGCGAAAACGTCTGCCAGGCCGCGGCGGCCATGCTCACGCAGGTGGGCATCCGCACCACGCTGCGCTCCAGCGCGACCAACCAGTTCTTCCCCCGGCTCAGCCAGGGCACCGGCAGTTTCCTGGAATTCGGCTGGAGCGCCAGCCCGGATGCCTGGGCCTCGCTGAACGGCCTGTTCCGCACCTTTGACCGCTCGGGCCTGGGCAGCTTCAACGCCGGGCGCTACAGCAACCCGAAGCTGGACAGCCTGATCGACGGCATTCGAGTGGAGCCTGACCTCACCCGCCGCCGCGCCATGGTGACCACGGCCCTGCGCCTGATAGGCGAAGACCTGCCGATGATCCCGCTGTACCGCCGCACACTGACCTGGGCCATGGCCAAGAAGGTCAATGTGGTGCAGTGGCCCAACGACGCAATTGAGTTGCGCTGGGTGCAGGTGAGAGAGGCGAAATAGTTCACGCCCCAAAGAGAGCCACTGCAAGAGCATAGGGTAACCACTTATCTTATTCAGGCAACCTGATGCCGATCTTCAGATTGACCAAGATAAGTTTTCAGGTTCTTTTCCAAGCCTTGCGCAACTGAACCCCGATGCACCATCGAGGCTGGTTCTTGAATGCGGCAGGAACCCTATCTCCACAAGGATCGTCGGGCTGGCAGACAAGTTGCCGACGGCTTTGGTATGCCCACGACCAGCCCGCAACGCTGAACGGACCGCTCGCTCAAGCGACGGCGCCATGACCTCAGGGAGACCACCACATGCCCGTCTTCACCGGAACCTCCGGAGCCGACACGCGGATCGGCACAGCCGAAAACGACACCATCAACGGCCTGGCAGGAAACGACACCCTGAACGGTGATGCGGGCTCGGACAGTCTGCTCGGCGGCGATGGCAACGACAGCCTGCTCGGAGGCGCTGGTGACGATACCCTGCTCGGCAGCGGGGGCCTGGACACGCTGGATGGAGGTACCGGCGCCGACTATCTGGTGGGGGGCATAGGCAACGATGTGTATCTGGTGGACTCGGCCAGCGACATCGTGGAAGAAGCCTCCAACGGAGGCCTGGACAAGGTCATCAGCAGCTTGCCGACCTTCACCCTGCCTGCCAACGTGGAGAACCTGGACCTGGCCTCGGGCCCCGGCAACCTTGCGGGCACCGGCAACGCCCTGGCCAATGCGCTCACAGGCAACGACGGCAACAACACCCTCAACGGCGGTGACGGCAACGACACGCTGAGCGGCGGCGCGGGTACGGATGTACTGAACGGCAACGGGGGCAACGACACCCTGGACGGCGGCGCTGGAAACGACACCCTGGCAGGGGGCACGGGGAACGACCTGTACATCCAGAACGAGGTCGATGTCGATGTCATCACCGAAGTGGCGGGTGGCGGGGCCGATACGGTGCAGACCAGCCGCGCCAGCTACACCCTGCCCTCCGAAGTGGAACGACTGGAGTTCACTGGGACAGGTGACTTCAGCGGCACGGGCAACGACATTGGAAACACCCTGATCGGGTTGTCAGGTAACGACTCACTCCATGGCGCCGCAGGGGCCGACTCCCTGGTAGGCAACGCTGGCAATGACACCCTGGAGGGCGGTACCGGCATCGATACCCTGGTGGGGGGCTCGGGAGACGACACGTACCTGGTGGACGACAGCAGCGACGTTGTCACTGAGTCTGCGGGTGCGGGCACGGACACGGTGCAGAGCACGGCACCTTCCTTCGCCTTGCCGCCCAACGTTGAGAGCCTTGTGCTCGTTGGATCGGTCAACATCAACGGCACCGGCAATGCATTGCCCAACACCCTGACCGGCAACGCCGGGGACAACAGCCTGAGCGGCGGGGACGGCAACGACAGCCTGAGCGGCAATGGTGGCAATGACACCTTGGATGGCGAGGCGGGGAACGACACAGTGGATGGTGGTAGCGGCGCCGATCTGTTGAGCGGCGGTGCGGGCGATGACACCTTTGTGGTGGACGATCAGGGCGACAGCGTGGTGGAAGTCGCCGGGGGTGGAACAGACACCGTGCGCAGCACGGTCAGCCGAGCGCTGCTGCCTTTGTGGGACAACGTCGAGAACCTGGTGCTGGACGGCTCGGCCAACTTGGACGCTCTGGGCAACGCCGGGGCCAACACGTTGACCGGCAACAGCGGACGCAACATCCTGGATGGCAGTGCAGGGGACGACACCGTTCTCGGCATGGCGGGTGACGACATCCTTAGCGGGGGGCTGGGCAACGACAATCTGGACGGCGGCCAGGGCAACGACCTGATGGCCGGCGGGGATGGCGACGACACCTATGTCGCGGTGGAAGTTGGTGACACGGTCATCGAAGGGCCGTCGGGTGGCGTGGACACCATACAGACCAGCCTGACCACCTACATCCTGCCCGATAACGTCGAGCGACTCGTGGTCACCGGCACGGGTAGCCTCAATGCCACGGGCAACGAGGCCAACAATACACTGACCGGTTCCAGCGGGGACGACACCCTCACCGGCCTGGGAGGGAACGACTACCTGGACGGGGGCTCCGGAGCCGACAGCATGGTCGGTGGGGCAGGTGACGACACTTTCGTCGTCGACGATGCAGCAGACACCGTTGTCGAATCCTCCAATCAAGGCAGCGACACGGTCCGTACCAACCTGACCGGGTACACCCTGACGGCGGCATCCAACCTGGAGAACCTGGTGTTCACAGGGACGATGCCTTCGCTCGGACGGGGCAATGCCCTAAGCAATGCCCTCACGGGCGGTTCCGCTGCAGACACCCTCATCGGCGGTGCCGGCAACGACACGCTGGACGGCGGCGCAGGTGCTGACAGTTTGCTGGGTGGGGCAGGCAACGACACCTACATCGTAGACAACGCAGGCGAT
>CAISJH010000812.1 GCA_903885585.1 uncultured beta proteobacterium | reverse complement strand
GCCAACGTTGCGCAGTCCGCGCAGGAAACCGAGGTGAGCTCCAGCCAGACGCTTCAAACAGCGACTGAGCTCACCAAGCTCTCTCGCGAGCTGATGCGCGTGATTCAGCCGCAAGCCAGCACCTAGCCCCATGGCCAAGGACCCGTACCAGTATTTCCGAGTCGAGGCGCGGGAGCTTCTTGATGGCTTGACAGAGGGAATACTGCAACTGGAGAAAGGCGACTTTGCGTCCGAGGGCGTGGTACGACTGCTACGACTGGCGCACACGCTCAAGGGTGCGGCGCGTGTGGTCAAGCAGCCCGGTATTGCCGAACGGGCCCACATGCTCGAAGGCATTCTCAGCACCCATCGTGCGTCCGCCCTGCCCTTATCCAAGGCGCAGGGCAGCGCCTTGTTGCTGCTGCTGGACGAAATCAGCGCGCACCTTGCGGATATTGCATCGCTGGCACCGGCGGGCAATGAGAGCGCCCCTAAGCTTGCAGGCGCCATCGAGCCCACCCGCTTGCCGCCAGACGAACCCCTTGAAACCTTGCGCGTCGAGGTGCAGGAGATGGATACCTTGCTGCAGACGCTCACCGAGGCCGGTGTCCACCTGGGCGCCCTACGCAAGAGCCTGGGCACCGCCGACCACCGGCGGGACTTGAACAGCCTGCTGCTGGAACGCGTCGATGGCGCATTCGTCGCAATGCGCCACGTCACACATCGGCTCCGGCTGATCCCGGCACAAACGGTGTTTGCAACGCTTGCGCGATCCGTGCGGGATGCCGCCCAGACGCTAGGCAAGCCTGTCGCTTTCGAGGCCTCTGGCGGCGAGGTACGCCTGGACGCGAACGTGCTGGCATCGCTGCGCGATGCGCTCATGCATGTGGTGCGCAATGCCGTCGCGCACGGGCTGGAATCCGAGGCGGAGCGCATTGCGCTGGCCAAGCCACCGACCGGGCAAATTCGGCTGGAGGTGCTGCGGCGCGGTAGCCGGGTGGTATTTGTGTGTACCGATGACGGACGTGGCATCGATGTGGACGCAGTGAAAAAGGCTGCGGTGGCCCGTGGGCTAGTCAGCAGCGCTGCGGCCAAGGCCCTGTCGGCGGACCACGTGATCGCGCTGCTTGGCAGCACTGGCGCGGTTGGGCTCACGACCTCCAGCGAAGTCACCGAATTGTCCGGCAGAGGCATCGGCCTGGATGTGGCGCGAGCGACTCTTTCTCAGCTGAAAGGCGAAATGCACATTCACAGCGAGCCGGGGCGCGGTGTGCGTGTGGAGGTGCAGGTTCCAGTGTCTATCGCTGCGCTGCAGGGCCTCGTGGTCGAGGCGGGCGGCGCGCGGGTGTCGATCCCCCTGGACGCGGTGCAGCAGACGCTTCGGGTGCCCGACACAGAGGTCGCGTACTCATTGGAAGGCGACACGATGGTCCATGCAGGCAAAGTTATTCCTTTCCTGCCGCTTGCGCTGCTGCTGCGGCGCGCGGGCTCGGATGGCTCCCACTTTAGTCATCGTGTCACCGCCGGTAATTGCTCGGCGGTCGTCGTTCAAGCCGAAGGGCGATCTGTCGCGCTCGGCGTTGAGCGCTTGCTCGGCGCGGCCAATATCGTGATGCGTGCGCTGCCTGGCGTGGTCCAAGCCGATCCCGTGGTCGCGGGTGCATCGCTGGATGCTGACGGCACACCACAGCTGGTGCTAGACCCGGCCGGTCTTGTGGCGGCTGCCGTGCGCTATCGCAGTGCGACATTGCCTGTAGCCACACAAGGCCCCGCGCAACGGGCGCCGATTCTGGTCATCGACGACTCGCTGACCACCCGCATGCTGGAGCAAAGCATTCTGGAAGCGGCGGGCTACCAGGTTGCGCTCGCCGTGTCGGCTGAAGATGGACTCGTAAAAGCGCACGCGCATCGCTACAGCTTGTTTATCGTTGATGTGGAGATGCCTGGCATGGACGGCTTTGGTTTTGTGGCGCAGACGCGGGCCGATCCGGTGCTATGCGATATCCCAGCCATTTTGGTGACCTCCAGGGATGCCGTGGATGATCGGCTGCGCGGACAGCAAGTGGGCGCAAGCGCCTACATCATCAAGGGTGAGTTTGACCAGATGCTGCTTTTGCAAACCATTCATGCACTGATCGGCTAGCCGTGGCAAAGATACGTGTCTTGGTGGTTGAAGATTCCCTGACCATTCGCAAACGCATGCTAGAGGTGCTGGCGGCTGACCCTGGCATCGACATCGTTGGCGAAGCAGCCGACGGCCAGCTTGGCATCGACCTGTGCCAGCAACTGCGGCCTGATGTTCTGACGCTGGACATGATGTTGCCCGTGCTAAGCGGCTTGGCGGCCACGGAATTCATCATGGCCTACTGCCCGACACCGATTCTCATCGTGTCCGCCTCGACCAACCGGGGCGACTTGTTCAAGACCTACGAAGCGCTGGCAGCGGGCGCCTTGGACGCGCTGGACAAGCCCACGGGCGACGAACTCGACGATGCGTGGGACAAGAAACTCGTCGCCACGGTCAAACTCATTTCGCGTATCAAGGTCATCACCCATCCGCGGGCCCGACTGGGCCGCATGGGGCAGACACCGGCACCCACGCAAGCAGCCCAGGCGCTACAACCCTCAGGGCGTTTGCGCGCCGTCGCCATCGGTGTATCCACGGGCGGACCTGGGG
>CAISJH010000811.1 GCA_903885585.1 uncultured beta proteobacterium | reverse complement strand
GTATGCGCGTCAGGTCGCCTTCGTCCGACTCGGCAAAGCGCTCATAGAGCAGATGCGACACCGCCAGGTTCAGCACGGCGTCGCCCAAGAACTCCAGGCGTTCGTTATGGTGGGCCGAGAAGCTGCGGTGCGTGACGGCCCTCTCCAGGAGCTCGAGCCTGGCGAAACGATGACCCACGCGCGCCTGGAGCGCTTGGAGGGTGGGACTCATCGACAGCGCTACAGCGCCCCCTTGCGGGTGGTACCCTCGTAGCGGAACAGCAGGGACACCCCGCCGACCAAGGGGATCTTGCGGTCATAGGCGTAGCTGATCACCAGCACGCCTTCCTCACGGGTGATTTCCAGGTCACGACCGTTCAGTGACACGATCCCGTCAACGACCTTCTGGCGGTCGAATGCATTGATCACCTCCAAAGGCGTGGCCGGGCCGGAAGCTTCAATGCCTCGAATGGCTTTACGGACCGAGAAGCTTTCGTTCACGGCCGGCAGGACCTTGAAGAACAGGTACATCCCACTCACCAGCAAGGCCAGCCAGAA
Source organism: uncultured beta proteobacterium (assembly GCA_903885585.1). Classification (GTDB taxonomy): domain Bacteria; phylum Pseudomonadota; class Gammaproteobacteria; order Burkholderiales; family Burkholderiaceae_C; genus Rubrivivax. Next base: position 13,340 of record CAISJH010000811.1, on the reverse strand, counting down.
CATGGCCGACAGCGTGGAGAAGCCACGGCAGGACTTGCGGTTGGCCGTGCGGAGACTGGACAGATTCATGGCTAGGTCTGCGACATCAGCGCCATCGCGGGTCACTGAAACCCGCCAATGCGGCCCAAGTTGCCGAAGTTCATCCAGACGAAGAAGGCACGCCCCACCAGATTCTCATCGGGCACGAAGCCCCAGAAGCGGGAGTCCTGAGAGTTGTCGCGGTTGTCACCCATGACGAAGTAGTGCCCCGGCGGTACCTTGCAGCTCATGCCTTCCGCGGAGTAACGGCAGTTCTCGGCAAACGGGAACTTCGGGCTTTCGCTGCCGAAGAAAGACGAGCGCCGCGGGTCCACCAGGATGCGGTGCTCCTTGTCGCCGAACGTCTCAGAGAACTGGGGCGCATAGCGCAGGCTGTCCTCATCGTAGAACTCGCCGAGTGACTGCATCGGCACGGGTTTGCCATTCAGTGTGAGCTTCTGGTTCTGGTAGACGATCTCGTCGCCCGGCACCCCCACCACGCGCTTGATGTAATCCAGCCGCGGGTCGGGCGGGTAGCGGAACACCACCACATCACCGCGCTCCGGATCCTGGTTGGCGATGATCTTCTTGTTCAGCACGGGCAGGCGCACGCCGTACTCGAACTTGTTGACGAGGATGAGGTCACCCACCAGCAGCGTGGGGACCATCGAACCCGAGGGAATCTTGAAGGGCTCGAACAGGAAGGACCGCAGCACGAAGACGCCCACGATCACCGGGAACAATCCTGCCGTCCAGTCCAGCCACCAGGGCTGCATCAGCAGCCTCTCGCGGGCCTCGGCCACATCGTCATCCACCTTGGCGATGCCCAGCTTGGTCAACTCGGCGCGGCGCGCTGCCTGCTGGGCCACGAGGGCGGTGGCGGCGGCCTGCCTAGCGGGGAGGAAGTGAAAGCGCTCGGCCAGCCAGTAGCCGCCCGTGACGACCGACAGCAGAAAGAGCAGCAAGGCGAAGTTGCCCACCCAGAAGCCCAGGAACCAGCCCCCCAGGTAGAGGGCCAGCGCGCCATACAGCGCCGCGGTAAGTGCACTCATCACAGGGGGGATCGCCTCGTCAGTCGTCGACTCGAAGAATGGCCAGGAAGGCCTCTTGTGGCACCTCGACCGTGCCAATCTGCTTCATGCGCTTCTTGCCGGCCTTCTGCTTCTCCAGCAGCTTGCGCTTGCGGGTGATGTCACCGCCGTAACATTTTGCCAGCACGTTCTTGCGCAGCGCCTTGATGTTCTCGCGGGCGATGATGTTGGCGCCAATGGCCGCCTGGATGGCCACGTCGTACATCTGGCGCGGGATGATCTCGCGCATCTTGGCCGCTACTTCGCGGCCGCGGTACTGGCTCTGTCCGCGGTGCACGATCAGACTCAGCGCGTCGATGCGGTCGCCGTTGATGAGGATGTCCACCTTCACCACATCGGCCGCTCGGTATTCCTTGAACTCGTAGTCCATGGAGGCGTAGCCGCGCGAGACCGACTTCAGCTTGTCGAAGAAGTCCAGCACGATCTCGGCCAGCGGCAGCTCGTAGGTGAGCATGACCTGGCGCCCGTGATAGGCCATGTTGAGCTGCACGCCGCGCTTCTGGTTGGCCAGGGTCATCACCGGGCCCACACAGTCCTGCGGCATGTACAGGTGCACGGTGACGATGGGCTCGCGGATCTCCTGGATGCGGCCCTGGTCGGGCATCTTGCTCGGGTTCTCCACCTCGAGCACCTCGCCGTCGCCCAGTTCCACCTGGTAGATGACGCTGGGAGCGGTGGTGATGAGGTCCTGGTCGAACTCGCGTTCCAGACGCTCCTGCACGATCTCCATGTGCAGCAGACCCAGGAAACCGCAGCGGAAGCCAAACCCCAGCGCCTGGCTGACCTCGGGCTCGAAGCGCAGCGAGGAATCGTTGAGCTGCAGTTTCTCCAGCGCGTCGCGCAACGAGTCGTACTCGCTGGCCTCGGTCGGGTACAGGCCTGCAAAGACCTGCGGCTGGATTTCCTTGAAGCCGGGCAGCGGCTCGGTGGCCGGGCCGGCGTTGTTGGGCAGCTTCTTTTCCAGCGTGATGGTGTCACCGACCTTGGCGGCCTTGAGCTCCTTGATACCGGAGATCACGAAGCCCACCTCACCCGCGCGCAGTTCGTCACGCGGCACCGACTTGGGGGTGAACACCCCGATCTGCTCGATACCGTAGACGGCATTGGAGGCCATCATGCGGATGCGGTCGCCGCGCCGAAGCTGGCCGTCCACCACCCGCACCAGCATGACCACGCCCACGTAGTTGTCGAACCAGCTGTCGACGATCATCGCTCGCGGTGGGCCATCGGCGTTGCCCCGCGGCGCGGGCATGCGGGCGATCACCGCCTCCAGGATCTCGTCGATGCCCATGCCGGTCTTGGCCGAACACGGAATGGCATCGGTGGCATCGATGCCGATGACTTCTTCGATCTCCTGCTTGGCCTGGTCAGGATCGGCCTGGGGCAGGTCCATCTTGTTGAGCACGGGCACCACTTCCACGCCGAGATCGAGCGCGGTGTAGCAGTTGGCTACCGTCTGCGCCTCCACCCCCTGGCTGGCGTCCACGACCAGCAGCGCGCCCTCGCAGGCGGACAGGGAGCGGCTGACCTCGTAGCTGAAGTCCACGTGCCCGGGCGTGTCGATCAGGTTCAGGTTGTACACCTTGCCGTCACGGGCTTGGTAACTCAAGGCCGCGGTCTGGGCCTTGATGGTGATACCGCGCTCGCGCTCGATATCCATGGAGTCGAGCACCTGGGCTTCCATCTCCCGATCGGACAGCCCACCGCAGCGCTGGATGATGCGGTCTGCCAGCGTGCTCTTGCCGTGATCGATGTGGGCAATGATCGAGAAGTTGCGGATGTGGTCCATCGGTTCGGGGGACTGCGCGAAGAGGCGGTGACGGCTTGCCTAAAAAAAAGGCGCGTCCAGGGGGTTGACGCGCCTTCCTACAAATTTGTGCAACTGCTTTGTCGCGGTCTGATTGTAGCCAAGCCCACCCTCCCAGGCGGCTCAGCGTGACCCTCAGCGATTAGGGCGGATGACCAGGTAGTTGACCCACTCTCCCCGGCGCACCAGCACACTGACGGCGCGTGACTTCTCCACCTTGGCCGCCACCGTAGCGAATTGCCGCAGGTCTGTGATCTCGGTGTTGTCCACCGACAAGATCACGTCGCCCTCGCGCAGACCTGCACGGGCGGCGGCACCCTCCACCGCATCCACGCGCACGCCACCCTTGAGCTTGAGGTCGCGCTTCTGCGCTTCACTCAGGTCGGAGGCGGTGATGCCCAGAGCGCTCTTGACCGGTGTGGTGCCGCTGCCCTGCTCGGCCTGGGCCCGTCGCGTGGGACGCTCCGCCTCGAACTCTCCCACCGTGACGCTCAACTCCTTGGTCGCGCCGCGACGGAAGATTTGCAGCGTGGCCTTCGACCCCGGGCGCGTGCCGCCCACGATACGCGGCAGGTCGCCCGACTTCTCGACCAGCTTGCCATCCACGCGGGTGATGATGTCGCCCGCTTCCACGCCAGCCTTGTCAGCAGGGCCGCCCTGCTCCACGCTCTGCACCAGCGCGCCAGCGGGCTTGCCCAGGCCGATGGCTTCGGCCACCTCCTTGGTCACCGGTGCGATCTGCACGCCGATGCGCCCGCGGATGACACGGCCGTTGGTACGAAGCTGGTCCGACACCCGCATGGCCTCATCAATGGGGATGGCAAAGCTGATACCCATGAACCCACCGGAGCGGCTGTAGATCTGCGAGTTGATGCCCACCACCTCGCCGCGCAGGTTCAGCAACGGTCCGCCGGAATTACCCGGGTTGATGGCCACATCGGTCTGGATGAAAGGCAGGTAGTCGCCGGTGTCCCGCTGCTTGGCGCTGACGATGCCAGCGGTGACCGAGTTCTCGAGGCCGAAGGGCGAGCCGATGGCCATCACCCACTCGCCCACCTTCAGGCGGTTGACATCGCCAATCCTGACGAAGGGCAGGCCTGAGGCCTCGATCTTGACCACGGCCACATCGGTGCGTTTGTCAGCCCCGATGATCCTGGCCTTGAACTCCCGCTTGTCCGTCAAGGTGACCAGCACCTCGTCAGCGCCGTCGACCACGTGGGCGTTGGTCATGATGAAGCCGTCAGCGCTCAGCATGAAGCCCGATCCCACCCCGCGCTGCTGAGGTTCGTCATCACCGCGCGGACCCGGGCGCTGACCGGGGCGCCCGGGCATCGGGATGCCGAAACGACGGAAGAACTCCTCCATGCTCGGGTCCACCTCGGCGCCGCCGCCAGCGGCCGCGCGGCCGCGTTCGGTGGTGCGGATGTTGACGACCGACGGGCCCACCCGCTCCACCAACTCGGTGAAGTCGGGCAATGACTGGGCTTTCACCGACGCCGGCAAGGCGAAGGCTGCTGCGCCCAGCACGGCCAAGGCCGCGCGCAGCAGTCCCCTGCGCAGCGGGCCGGTGCCCGCAACGCTGGCTCGAATGGACAAGGCTTGCAACATGGGGGTCTCCAGTGGAGTGGGTCAGGTAACAGCTGCGAGTGGGGCACCCGATCCCGGGCGCTCAGAATCGAAGTGATATGTGGGGGCCCTGGCGCGGCCTGCAAGGCACGCGTTCACTACCTCCGGTAAAGCACGTTCGCACATCGGTTGAGTCTTCAGGCAGTGCAGCTTTCACTCACGAAACGCGCTCGGCCCCGCCCAAGGTAACACCTATGCAAGGACGCTGCTGCGGCAGCCCACAGGATCAGGTCAGTGCGGCAGGGTCGGCGCCTCGGTCACCCGCAGCGCTTGAGCGCGCGCAATGTAGCGCAACGCGCAAACCGTGCCAGGACCAGGGATCCATTTGCGACGCTGACACGGCGCGCCAGGACAAGCCCGAGGTCCGGATCGACCCATCGCTCTGGAACCTCAGGCGCAGCAGCATCCAGCTCCCCAGATCGATCATCAGCGTCGGCTCACAACCTCTCCAAAGCGCCAAGGCCCCGGGCTCGCTGCAGTCCGTCTGCATCAGGGTCGCCCCATTGGCAGCCTGAACGGAGGTTGCATGGTTGGGGCTGGTGCCATCCATGACCGGTCGCGCCTGCCAGGTCTGTCCCGTCCACGCCAGCTGCAGCGGTTCGACCTTGGCGTAGCGCCGACCTACCCACCCGGCTGCGATGCCCAGCAGCACGGGCGGCGCCCAGAACGACAACACCAACAAGTCCAGCGGCCACCAGGACCCGTCCGTCCAGAGGGCGTGCCCAAGCCAGGAGGCGGCATGCAGCGCCACCCACAAGGTCAAGCAGGCAGCAGCCAGCCCCGACAAACCGGCGCACACCGCTTGCCACGCGCGCTCGGGTCCCAGACGGACGCTGACCGGTGGCGGGGTGCGCATCAAGGAACAGGGCCCTGTCGCAGGCAGCGGCAGGGCATCCTCGAGGTTGGCCAAGGGTTCAGGCGGCGCGCCTGAACACCAGTGTGCCGTTGGTACCGCCGAAGCCGAAGTTGTTCTTCACGGCCACCTCGATCTTCATGTCCCGCGCGGTGTTCGCGCAGTAGTCCAGGTCGCACTCAGGATCCTGGTTGAAGATGTTGGTGGTGGGGGGCGACACCTGGTGGTGCAGCGCCAGCACCGTGAACACCGACTCGATACCACCAGCGCCGCCCAGCAAGTGACCGGTCATGGACTTGGTGGAATTCACCACCATGCGGCGCGCGTGCTGGCCAAAAGCGGCCTTGACCGCGTTGGTCTCGTTGATATCGCCCAGGGGTGTGGAGGTGCCGTGGGCGTTGAGGTACTGCACCTCATCCGCATTGACACGCGCATTGCGCAGCGCCGCACGCATGGACCGCTTGGGTCCATCCACATTGGGGGCGGTCATATGGTAGGCGTCAGCGCCCATGCCAAAGCCCGCCAACTCGGCGTAGATCTTGGCTCCGCGGCGGCGTGCGTACTCGTACTCCTCCAGCACCAGCACGCCAGAGCCTTCGCCCAGCACGAAGCCATCACGGTCCTTGTCGAAGGGGCGGGAGGCTGTTTCTGGCGAGTCGTTGCGGGTGGACAACGCCCGCGCGGCGGCGAAACCACCCACACCCAACGGCGACACGGTGCTCTCGGCACCACCGGCGATCATGACGTCGGCATCGCCGTACTCGATCATCCGGCCGGCGTCTCCGATGCAATGCAATCCGGTGGTGCAGGCCGTGACGATGGCGAGGTTGGGCCCCTTGAAGCCGTACTTGATCGAGATGTGGCCCGAGATCATGTTGATGATCGAGGCCGGAACGAAGAACGGCGAAATGCGCCGTGGACCACGCTCGCGGTAGTCACCGTCGGTCTGCTCGATCATCGGCAGGCCGCCAATGCCCGAACCCACCATGCAACCGATGCGCTCTGCCTGGTCCTCGGTCAAGGCGTCGCCCGTAGGCAAGCCCGCATCCTGCACGGCCTGCACTGCAGCGGCCAGCCCGTAATGGATGAAGGTGTCCATGTGGCGTGCTTCCTTGCCGGGGATGTAGTCCTCGACATTGAAGCCCTTGACCTCACCCGCAAAGCGGCAGGCGAAGTTGGCCGCATCAAAGCGCGTGATCGCACCGATGCCGGACCGGCCGGCCAGCAGGTTCGCCCAGCCGTCCTGAACGGTATTGCCCACCGGGCTGATGAGGCCCAGCCCGGTGACGACGACGCGCCGGCGCGTCATGCCTTCTGGTGGTTGACCGCGTAGTCGATCGCCAGTTGCACCGTGGTGATCTTCTCGGCTTCCTCGTCCGGAATCTCGATGCCGAACTCGTCCTCAAGCGCCATCACCAGTTCCACGGTGTCCAGCGAGTCAGCGCCCAGATCGGCCACGAAGGCCTTCTCGTTGGTGACGTCCGCTTCGGGAACGCCGAGCTGTTCGGCAATGATCTTCTTGACGCGCGCTTCGATATCGCTCATGACTTCTCCGAGTGCTCCGGAAATGGAGCTTGAAAAACAGCCCAGGATTCTACCGGTCAGGGCGGCCACCGGTTCGCGGCCTCGCAGCCGCCGAGAAAGACGGTCAACTGAACGGCATCACGACATGTACATGCCGCCGTTGACATGCAGCTCGGTGCCGGTGACGTAACCCGCCAACGGCGAGGCCAGAAAGGCCACGGCGTGAGCCACCTCGTCGGCCGTGCCCAGCCGCCCGGCTGGGATCTGCTGCAGCAACGCTGCCTTCTGCGCCTCAGGCAGCACGTCGGTCATGTCGGTGGCGATGAAGCCCGGCGCCACGCAGTTGACGGTGATCTGGCGGCTGCCCAGCTCACGTGCCAGGGCCCGTGTCAGGCCTGCGACGCCCGCCTTGGCCGCTGCGTAGTTGGCCTGGCCCGCATTGCCGCTGGCCCCCACCACCGAGGTGATGTTGACGATACGCCCGTAGCGCTGCTTCATCATCGGACGGATCACGGCGCGGCTCATGCGGAACACCGCCTTGAGATTGGTCTCCAGCACGGCGTCCCAGTCTTCGTCCTTCATCCTCATGGCCAGGGTGTCGCGTGTGATGCCCGCGTTGTTGACCAGCACGTGCAGCCCGCCGTGGGACTTGACCAGTTCATCGACCGCGGACTCGCAGGCGGCAGCGTCATTCACATTCAAGACGATGCCGCGCCCCCCCCATGCCGCGAGCGCCTGGGTGATGGCATCGGCGCCCGCCTGTGAGGTTGCGGACCCCACGACACGAAAGCCAGCCTGGGCCAGGGTGAGCGCGATCGCGCGGCCGATCCCCCGGCTGGCGCCGGTGACGAGGGCGGACTGGGGCGCTTGCCCGGCGTTCTGGACATCAGCGGTCACGGCAGGACTCTCCTAGGATCAGGCATGCGGGGGGCTCCAACGCTGGGAAACGCACTCGGCACTCAGGCGAGCAGATTCCGGGCTTCGGCCAGGGTGGTCGGATCCAGGACGGTCATGCTCACGGCGTCAGCATCCACGCGCTTGACCAAACCCGAGAGCACCTTGCCCGGTCCGCACTCCAGCACATGGCTCAGGCCTCGCTGGCGCAAGGCCTGGACCACCTCCACCCAGCGCACCGGGCCGAAAGCCTGGCGGTAGAGCGCGTCGCGGATGGCCTCGGGGTCGGTCTGCACACAGGCATCGATGTTGTTGACCACCGGAATCCGCGGTGTCAACAGCGCCGCAGCGGCCAGCTTGTCCTTCAGACGTTCGGCGGCGGGCTTCATGAGGGAAGAATGGAACGGCGCCGAGACGGCCAGCGGCAAGGCTCTTTTCGCCCCCGCCGCCTTGAGCAGCTCACAGGCTTTGTCCACACCCGCCTTCGTACCTGCGATCACCGTCTGCTTCGGATCGTTGAAATTGGCCGCTTCCACAGCCTGACCGGTGGCCGCCGCGGCCTGCGCGCAGACATCGCTCACGACAGCCGCGTCCAGCCCCAGGATGGCCGCCATGGCACCGGCGCCCACCGGCACCGCCTCCTGCATGGCCTGAGCCCGAAAGCGCACCAACGGCAGGGCTTCGGCCAGGCTCAAGGCACCCGCCGCCACCAAGGCGCTGTACTCCCCCAGAGAATGACCGGCCACCGCTGCCGGCTCATCACCGCCTTCAAGACGCCAGGCCCTGTAGCAAGCGATGGCCGCCGTCAGCATGACGGGCTGGGTGTTGGTGGTGAGGTCCAGGGCGTCCTTCGGACCCTCGTGGATCAGGCGGGCGATGTCCTCGCGCAGAGCATCGGAAGCCTCCTGCAGGGTTGAGCGAACCGCCGGGTGGTCGCCCCAGGCGTCCAGCATGCCCACCGACTGGGAGCCTTGACCAGGAAAGACAAATGCGAAGGACTTCATGCTGGCGTCTCGATGCGTATTCGTTTTCAGTAGTCCAGCAGGACGGCGCCCCAGGTGAAGCCGCCGCCCACGCCCTCGAGCATGACGGTGTCGCCACGCCGGACCTGCCCGCTGCGCACAGCATGGTCCAGAGCCAGCGGCACCGAGGCCGCCGAAGTGTTGCCATGCTGGTCCACCGTGACGACCAGGCGACTCGGGTCCAGCTTGAGCTTGCGCGCCGTGCTCTGCATGATGCGGATGTTGGCCTGGTGCGGGATCAACCAGTCCACGTCAGCCTCGGTGCGGCCAGCCTTGGCCAGGACGGAGCGGGCCACGCCCTCCAGCACGCCTACGGCCAGCTTGAAGACGGCCTGGCCGTCCATCTTGAGCAGCGGGTCGCCCAGCACCTGGCCGCCAGCCACCGTGCCCGGCACGCACAGGATGCCAACGTGCGAGCCATCGGCATGCAGCTCCGTGGCCAGGATGCCCGGCGTGTCGCTGGCTTCCAGCACCACGGCCCCGGCACCGTCGCCAAACAGCACGCAGGTGGTGCGGTCCTTGAAGTCCAGGATGCGGGAGAAGACCTCGGCACCGACCACCAGGGCCTTGCTTGCCGTGCCCGCACGGATCATCGAATCGGCCACCGACAGCGCGTACACGAACCCCGAGCACACCGCCTGCAGATCAAATGCCGGGCAGCCGGCCGCCCCCAGCTTGTGCTGAAGGATCGTGGCCGTGGAGGGAAAGACCATGTCAGGCGTGGACGTGGCCACGATGATGAGGTCGATCTCGGAAGCCTCGCGTCCCGCGGCCTGCAGCGCCTGACGGGCAGCCTGAAGGGCGAGATCGCTGGCGTTCACCCCATCTTCAACAAAGTGGCGCGCTCGGATGCCCGTACGCTCCACGATCCATTCGTCACTGGTCTCCAGGCCGCGCTCGGCCAGCAGGCTCACCATGTCGGCGTTGGTCAGCCGGCGGGGCGGCAGAAAGCTGCCGGTGCCCGTGATGCGGGCATATCGGGATGCGGCGTTCATGCGACGGCGGTTTGCCCTTGGGAGGGGGCCTCACCAGACGCGCTGGCAGGCTCGTGGTGTGAGGGGCTGCCGACGCTCCTGGCGATGCGGTGCTCCACCCGCTCCAGCAGACGATTGCGCGCAGCGTCGTAGGCGCGATCCAACGCGTTCTCGAAGGCAAAGGCGTCCGCAGACCCATGGCTCTTGAAAACCAGTCCACGCAAGCCCAACAGGGCGGCGCCGTTGTAGCGGCGGTGGTCTACCCGCTGCTTGAAGCGCCTGAGCACGGGCATGGCCACCACGGCAGCCAGCTTGGCCGTCCAGCTTCTGCTGAACTCCTGACGGATGAACTCGCCCATCATCGAGGCCAGGCCTTCCGAGGTCTTGAGGAGGACGTTGCCGACAAAGCCATCGCACACGACGATGTCGGTGGTGCCCTTGAAGATGTCGTTGCCTTCCACGTTGCCATGAAAGCGCAGGCGTCCTGCGGCACCGGCCTGGCGCATCAACTCGGCGGCCGCCTTGATCGTCTCGCTGCCCTTGATGGCTTCTTCGCCAATGTTGAGCAGGCCCACCGAGGGATCTTCACGGCCTTCCACGGCCGCCACGAGAGCGCTACCCATCAAGGCAAACTGAAGCAGATGTTCGGCGCTGCAGTCCACGTTCGCGCCGAGGTCCAGCACCGTGGTGTAGGCGCCCTGGCGGTTGGGCATGACAGTGGCGATGGCCGGCCGGTCAATGCCGTCCAGCGTCTTCAGCACGTAGCGGGCTACGGCCATCAGCGCACCCGTGTTGCCAGCTGATACGCAAGCATCCGCGGCTCGCAGACCACCCTCACCTGGCTTCACCTGGCTGATGGCCACCCGCATCGACGAATCCCGCTTCTTGCGCAGCGCCACCTCGACCGGATCATCCATCGTCACCACCTCGGTGGCCTCGACGAGGGTGGTACGGGGCCAGGTTCGGGCCGTCTCCAGCGCCTGACGCGTACCCACCAGGACCAAGTGAGCGTCGGTGTGGCGCTCGAGAAAGGCCTGGCACGCCGGCAGGGTGACCGATGGGCCGTGATCGCCGCCCATGCAGTCAACGGCCAGGCGCACCTGCTTCAGGGGCTCAGGCCGACTGCTCATGGCCTCGAACTCTGCGAACCCACAAATGGACACGCCCGAGTGCGCTTGTCGGCGCCTCGGGCGGTGGGCAATTGGCTTGGGACCTGTGGACGGCCATAAGGCGCCGAAGGGCGCAAGGTCGCCGGACGGTCAAGACTCAGGCGTCAGCCTTGGTCTTCAGCACCTTGCGGCCACGGTAAAAGCCCGTGGGGCTGATGTGGTGGCGAAGATGGATCTCGCCCGTGGTGGGCTCCACCGCGGTGCCTGGCGCGCCAAGCGCGTTGTGCGAACGGTGCATGCCGCGCTTGGACGGCGACTTCTTGTTCTGCTGAACAGCCATGTGAAACTCCTGGAGCGTCTGAAGGGCGGGAAGCGGGCTCACAACCCCGAAGCCTCAGACGAAAAGCCTGCGATTCTAGCCTGTTCCTAGCCCGGCCTTCTGGCTTCAAGACCTTGGTGGGATCTTCAAGTTCTTCAAGACGGCAAACGGGTGGCGTGCACCTGCCTCCTCCGACTCAGCCGAGTGCTGATCGCAAGGCGGGGGCGTATCGACATCGGCCGTGGTCTGCGGCGCGGCCAGCGCCGCCAAGGGCGCCGGACAGGTCTCATGGCGCGGCACGATGGGCAGGGCCATGATCAGTTCGTCCTCCACCAGGGACAGCAGGTCCAAGGGGCGGCCCAGGGCCAGGACATCCTCGTCGTCCGTGGTCTCGTCCAGTTGGGCCGCCTCGTCCTCGTTGCGTACAAAGCGGAAGACGCGATCCACCGAGAGCTCCAGATCCATCGGACCCAGACAACGCTGGCACGTCAACCAGACCCTGGCCTGGGCCTGCAGCCGCATTCGAACTTCGGGTACCCCTCCCAGCACCTGGCGCTGGGACCCAGAGGCTTGCCAGTGCGCAGGAGCCGGCACCTCATCGGCGGGCGACACCAGTCCTTCGGCAAGCCGCAACATGTCGACCAGGGGCACGCTGCCATGGAGTTCGGCTTGCACCTTGGCAAAGGCCGCCATCTCGAGTCGTCGGGGATTGAACACCACAGGCTTCATGCTGTCAGTGTAGGAGAGAGGGCGCGACAATCCCGTGCATGACCAGCCTGCAGCCGCCCTTGATCCTGGCCTCCACCTCACGCTACCGGCGTGAACTGCTCAGCCGCCTGCGCCTGCCCTTCACGGTGGAGGCGCCTGGAGTGGACGAGACACCACGGCCCGCCGAGCCACCTGCGGCCCTGGCGCGCAGGCTCGCGCTGGAGAAAGCCCGCGCGGTGGCCAGCCGCCACCCGAACAGTGTGGTGATCGGGTCCGACCAGGTGGCCGACCTGGCGGGGCAGCCGCTGGGCAAGCCCGGCAGTCACGCACGCGCCGTGGAGCAATTGAGGATGATGAGCGGGCAGCGGGTGGTGTTTCAGACGGCCCTGGCCGTGGTGCGCCACGACATCGGCCACGAGAGCGTTGATCTTGCGCCCGTCACGGTGAGCTTCCGGACGTTGAACGATGCCGAGATCGAGGCTTACCTCCGGCTGGATGAGCCCTACGACTGCGCTGGCAGCGCGCGCAGCGAGTCGCTGGGCGTGACCCTGCTGTCAGCTATCGAATCTGACGACCCGACGGCGCTGATCGGCCTGCCCTTGATCCGAACCGGCGCCATGTTGCGCGCCGTGGGGCTCGATCCCTTGGCCCCCCAGGCGGCAGCGTGTCGACCATGAAGGGCCGCCTGATTCTGGTGCCCAACGCACTGGACCTGGGACACGAAGCCGTTGACCTGCGTGATGTGCTGCCAGACGGGGTGCTGCGCACGGTCGCCGGCCTGTCGCACTGGGCGGTGGAAGATGCGCGCAGCACGCGGGCCTTTCTGAAACGGGTCTCCCTGGTGCATCCCCTGGCGCTGGCCCTGCAATCCATCCAGATCGTCGAGATGCCGAGACCACCCAAAGGACGCCCCACGCCGGGCGCCCAGGGTGGACCTGCAGGCCAGCTCATCGATGAGGCCTGGGCCGCCCTGCTCGCCCCTGCCCATGCGGGTCATGATCTGGGCGTGCTGTCGGAGGCTGGGCTGCCCGGTGTGGCCGATCCTGGCGCCCGGTTGGTACAGGCTGCACATGACGCGGAGGTGGAGGTGCTGGCGCTGCCGGGGCCGAGTTCCCTGGTGCTGGCTTTGGCGGCCAGTGGCCTGCAAGGGCAGCAGTTCGCCTTCGTGGGCTACCTGCCGCAGGAGGCCGAAGCCCGGTCACGGCGCATCCGCGAATTGGAAGCGCAGTCCCGCAAGGCTGACCAGACGCAGTTGCTGATCGAGACGCCCTACCGCAATCAGGCGGTGCTGCAGGCCCTGCTGACTCACTTGAGCGTGACCACCCGCCTGTCCATCAGCATCGGACTCACCTTGCCCGAGGGCTACAGCCGCACGGCGACGGTGGCGCAGTGGCG
>CAISJH010000810.1 GCA_903885585.1 uncultured beta proteobacterium | reverse complement strand
ATCGCCGACTACACGCGCAAGGGCTACATCGACGGCCGCGCCGCGCGTCTGGTGACGGTAACGGTGCGCCCGGGGCGCCCCAACGGCGCGGCCAGTTCCTTCTTCAGCGGCATCATCCGCGAGCCCCTGGCGGGCGAGGACGCCATCCTGCCGGTGAGCGCCGATGTGCGCCACCCGGTGGCCACGGTGCACACCATGGTGCGCAGCTTGATCGCCGTGGGCGAGGCCAGCCGCGAGGCCTTCGTGGGCCGCTCGGCCATCACCTTGCCTGGGCTGAACGTCAGCGTGCAGCAGATGCTGGATGCGCTGGAAGCCGTGGCCGGCCCGCGGGTGCGTGCGCGCGTCAAGCCGCAGCACGATGCGCGCATCGCCGGCATCGTGGCCAACTGGCCGCGCGGCGTGTCCACGCCCCGCGCCCACGCGTTGGGCCTGCACGCTGAAGCGTCCTTCGAAGACATCATCCGGCAGTACATCGAGGACTGCCGGCGCGACAACCCCCAGGCACTGAAAGGCATGGACTGAATGAACCAGATCGATTTGAAAGGCCGCGTGGCGGTCATCACTGGCGGCGCCCAAGGCATCGGCTACGCCATCAGCCAACGCATGCTGCAGTCGGGCGCGCGCGTGGTGATGTGGGACATCGACGCGGCCAAGGTGGACGAGGCCTGCCGTTCGCTCAGTGCGCTGGGGCCGGTGAGTGGCCGCATCGTCGAGCTGACCGATGACGCGGCCGTGGCCGCCGCCACCGCCGCCACCGTGGCCGAGCAGGGCGCCATCGACATCCTGGTCAACAACGCCGGCATCACCGGCGGCAACGGCACCACCTGGGATCTGGACGTGGCCATCTGGCGCCGCACCATCGAGGTCAACCTCATCGCTCCCTACCTGGTGTGCCGCCATGTGGTGCCGGCCATGCTGAACAAGGGCTACGGTCGCATCGTCAACATCGCGTCCGTGGCGGGCAAGGAAGGCAACCCCAACGCCTCGCACTACAGCGCCAGCAAGGCCGGCCTGATCGCGCTGACCAAGTCGCTGGGCAAGGAACTGGCCACCAAGGGCATCCTGGTCAACGCCGTCACCCCGGCGGCGGCGCGCACGGCCATGTTCGACCAGATGGCGCAGACCCACATCGACTACATGCTCAGCAAGATCCCCATGGGGCGCTTCCTCGGCTTGGACGAAGCCGCCGCCATGGTGGCCTGGCTGTCCAGCGAGGACTGCTCGTTCTCCACCGGTGCGGTGTTCGACCTCACGGGCGGCCGGTCCACCTACTGATCACACGCTGCAGCGCGCGCGCCGGGCCCGAAACGAAAAGAAGGAGCCCGGCGCCGTGTGCGAAGGCGGCGCTCAGCCGCGCTCTTCGTACACGCCCAACTTGCGGTGCAGCGGTGACTCATCCGCCAGGAAGAGGAAGGCAGGCTCGGTGGCTGAAGCGTTGGTGAGCGTCACGCCGGTGTAGCCCGGCACGCAGGCGGTGTCTGCCGCGGCGAGGTGGAAGGTCTGGCCTTCATCGGTGCGCAGCGTGGCGCCGCCCTCGATGGTGTGGCACACCACCGCGGGCGAACGCGCCGGCAGTCTCAAGGTCTGCCCGGGCCTCAGCATCAGGGCATAGAAGCCCAAGATGTTCTCCGCGGGAGATCCGGTTTCCGGGTTGATGTATTCGATCTGCACGGCCTCCAGGTCCGGCCGGTCTTCCGCCAGCGACACCAGCGCTGCGCGCGCATCCGCCCAGGGGTAGCGCAGCATCGGGTAGGCGCGGCCGCTGCGCCCGAACACAGGGCGGGGCGCCACCCCGCCGCGCGCATAGGCGCGGTCCCCGCGCACGGGTTGCACCGCCTGCCGGTCGCCGCCCACCACGTACGAGGTCTCGGTGTAGTACACCAGCGGCAGGTCTAGCACGTCCAGCCACACCACCGGCTCGGTGCCGTCGTGGCCGTGCTCGTGCCACAGGCCCGTGGGGGTGAGGATCAGGTCGCCGCGGCTCATCGGGCATTT
>CAISJH010000809.1 GCA_903885585.1 uncultured beta proteobacterium | reverse complement strand
GGCTGGAACTGAGTGCCGTCGGGCGGCTGACAGGCCGCCCGGCAGCCGTGTTCAGCAAGGGCTGATGACCTCCAGCGCCCGGTCCAGCCCGCCTTGCATGATGGACAGCATCGCCACCTCGGCCACGGCCGGTTTGGGGTGGTAGGCGATGGACAGCCCGGCGGCCTGCATCATGGGCAGGTCGTTGGCCCCGTCGCCCACCGCAATGGCCTGGGCAGTGGAGATGCCCATCAGCTCGCACACTTCGAGCACCACGCGTTTCTTTTCCGCGCCGTCGACGATGTCGCCCCAGGGGCGGTCGAACAGCGTGCCGGTCAGTCTGCCGTGCGCCACGCCCAGGGTGTTGGCACGCGCGAAGTCCAGCTTGAGCCTGCGACGGATGCGCTCGCTGAAGTGGGTGAATCCGCCTGAAATGAGCAGTGTCTTGAGCCCGGCGGTCTGGCAGGCCGCCACGAAGGTCTCCACCCCAGGGTTCAGCCGAAGGCGCTCCTCGTAGACGCGCTCCAGCGCAGCTTCGGGCACCCCGGCCAGCAGCGCCACGCGGCGCCGCAGACTGTCCTTGTAGTCGGCAATCTCTCCGCGCATCGCGGCCTCGGTGATCTCTGCCACCTCGGCCTTGCGGCCCGCCAGGTCGGCAATCTCGTCGATGCACTCGATGTTGATCAGCGTCGAGTCCATGTCGAAGGCGATCAGCTTGAAGTCCGACAGCTTCAGCCCAGGGCGCAGGCCTCGCACGACCAGGCCGGTGGGGGAGGGAGGGTTGGGTGCCGCAGTCATGTGGGCCGAGAGTTTAGCGAGGGCACCCGTCACCGCTCGTGCCAGGTCGCCAAGTAGCTGGCGCCACCGTGTGGGCGTTGGCTTGAGGCGCAATGCAGCCTGAACGAGATTCGAACGAATCCAGTGCACAGGATTTTTAGACTGACAGGGTTCCCAGCCATGTGAAGTCACACCCCATGAACGCCCAGCACACCAGCGTCGCCGAACTGGTCGCCCGATTCCTGATTGCCCGCGGCGTGGACCGCATCTATGGCCTGCAGGGCGGACACATCCAGCCGATCTGGGACTGGCTGGCGCGTCTGGGCGTGCGCATCATCGACGTGCGCGACGAAGGAGCCGCCGTTCACATGGCGCACGCCCACTCTGTGCTGGGCGCGGCACAGGGCCACAGCCTGGGCGTGGCCATGGTGACGGCGGGACCGGGTGTGACCAACACCGTGACCGCGATGACGCATGCCCATCTGGAGCGGGTGCCCGTGCTGCTGATAGGCGGCTGCCCACCTCGGCTGCAAGAGGATCTCGGCCCTTTGCAGGGCATCGACCACGTGGCCTTGCTGGCACCGGTGACGCGGCATGCGCGCACGCTGCGAGTGGCTGAACAGATCGCGAGGGATCTGGACAAGGCCTGGTCACTGGCTCAAGGAGATGGTGGCCCGCCTGGGCCGGTGTACGTGGAGATTCCGACCGACGTGCTGCGGGAAACCGTGCACCCGGCCTGCGTGTTGCCCGAGCATCTGCGCGGCACCGTGCGGCCGCCGCAGGCGCCCGTTGCCGATCTCGTTGCACAGGCTGCGTCGGCGCTGCGCCAAGCCCGGCGCCCGCTCGTCATCACCGGACGCGGGGCCCAGGCTTCCCGCGGAGCGGATGCCGCCTTGACGCGTCTGCTGGACGCGACTGGGGCGGTCTATCTCGACACGCAGGAAAGCCGAGGTCTGGTGGACCCCGGTCACGCGGCTGTGGTCGGCGCGGTGCGGGCCAAGGCGATGCAGGAGGCCGACTGCGTGCTCGTAGTCGGTCGCAAGCTGGACTACCAACTGGCCTACGGTTCCCCGGCTGTCTTCCGCCAGGCACGCTTCCTGCGGATCGCTGACCACGCTGATGAATTGCGAGACAACCGGCGTGGCGAGGTTGAACTGCTCGCCGACCCGGCGCTTGCGCTGAGTGCGCTGGCCGAGGCGGTGGGAAGTCCATCGCCAGACCTGGACTCCGCCTGGACGCAGGCCCTGCGCGCCGAGCATCTCAAACGTGCGTCGCGCCACGTGCAGGCTATGCAGGAGGCGCCTGCCGGCCGCGACGGGCATCTGCATCCCAACCGCATCTTCGCCGCCCTGCGCCGTGTGCTGAGGCCCGAGGCGATCACCATCGCCGACGGCGGTGACCTGCTGAGCTTTGCCCGCATGGGCCTGGAGCCGCGCCACTACCTGGATGCTGGCGCCTTTGGCTGCCTGGGCGTGGGAACACCTTATGGCGTGGCTGCGGCGCTGCTCTACCCCGGGCGGCAGGTGGTCACCATCACGGGTGACGGCGCCTTCGGCATCAATGCCATGGAGATCGACACCGCGCAGCGTCATGGTGCCAAAGTGGTGTTCATCGTCTCGAACAACGCGGCCTGGAACATCGAGCGCCTGGACCAGGAGATGAACTACGGCGGCCGTGTGGTGGGTACCACCCTGGCCTGGAGCGACTACGCCGGCATGGCGCGCGCCTTCGGCCTGCATGCTGAGCGGGTGACGGAGCCGGGGAGGCTGGAAGCGGCCATCCGCGAAGCCTTTGACAAGGCGCCAGCCTTGATCGACGTGGTGACCACGCAGGACGCCCTGAGTTCCGACGCCGGCAAGGGCCTGGGCTGGGTGCCCGATCGGCAAGCCTTGACCGCTTGGGACGAGGCTGAACAGCAACGCAGAGTGTGAACCATGGGAGAGTTGTTGACACTTTCCGAGGCGGTGGCGGCGCATGCACGCTTGCAGCCCCACAAGACCGCCGTTCGGGACTCGCGCCGCAGCCTGAGCTACGCGCAGTGGGATGAGCGCGCCACCCGCCTGGCCCAGGCCCTGATTGCCCTGGGCCTGCAGCCCGGTGATCGTGTGGCCTTGCTGGCCTACAACCGCCTGGAGTGGCTGGAGATCTACGTGGCCCTGGCGCGCGCCGCGCTGGTCGCGGTTCCAGTGAACTTTCGCCTGGCCGGGACCGAGGTCGCCTACATCGTCCAGCACAGCCAGGCTCGCGCCTTCATCGTGCAGGACGCGTTGCGCGGCGTGGTGGAGGGTGTTCGCGGGGAACTCGAGATCGACGACCGCTGCTATGTGGCGCTGGCGGACGCGCGCGACCACGATGACCGCGAGGCTGACCAGACGTCAAGCCGCAACACGGCACGTGCGGGCCAGCCTGCACGGTGGCAGGCCTACGAGGCCTTGATCGCCGCCGCACCGTCCACGCCCGTCGATCGCCAGGTGCGGCCGCAGGATCTGTTTGCCCTGATGTACACCTCGGGCACCACCGGCCGGCCCAAAGGCGCCATGCGCAGCCACCAGGGCAACGCGCTGATTGCGCTGGCCACGGCGCTGGAGTTCGGCCTGTCACGCGACGACACTGGATTGCTGGTGATGCCGCTGTGCCATGCCAACTCGCTGTACTTCGGCGTTACCTTTGCGATGCTGGGCGCGACCATCGTCGTGGACGACCGGGCCCACTTCAACCCTGCGGCCCTGTTGGCGCAATTGGCCCGTGACCGCATCACCTTCACCTCACTGGTGCCCACGCACTACGTGATGATGCTGGATCTGCCCTCCGAGGTGAAAGCCGGGCATGACCTGCAGGCCGTGGGCAAGCTGCTGATCTCCTCGGCGCCGGCGCGTCGGGACACCAAGCTGGCCATCATGGAACTGTTCTCCAACAGCCGCCTGTTCGAGCTCTACGGCTCCACCGAGGCCGGTTGGGTCACCATCCTGCGGCCCGACGAACAGATCACCCACCTCGGTTCCGTGGGGCGCGAATGGGCGGGCTCGGGCGCCATCCGTCTGTTGGATGAGCAGGGAGAGGAAGTGCCCGACGGCGAGGTGGGCGAACTCTTCTCGCGCACGGCCTACGTCTTCGACGGTTACTGGCGCAACCCGGAAAAGACGGCAGAAGCCTTCCGCGGCGCGTGGTGCTCGGTGGGCGACATGGCGCGCAGAGATGCGGACGGCTTCATCCACCTGGTGGATCGCAAGAGCAACATGATCATCAGCGGGGGCGAGAACATCTACCCTTCGGAGGTGGAGGCCGTGCTCGCGAGCCACCCCGGCGTGCAGGATGTGGCCGTCATTGGCTTGCCAGACCCGAAGTGGGGGGAGTCAGTCCGTGCAGTCATCGTGCCGCGGCCTGGCCACCAGCTGGACGCCTCAACCATGGACGCCTGGTGCCGCCCCAAGATGGCCGGTTACAAGCGCCCAAGGTCATGGACCTTCATCGAGGAACAAGAGATGCCGCGCACCGCCACCGGCAAGATCCAGCACCGCAGGCTGCGCGAGATGCAGGTGCAGACAAACACAGCTTGACAGCCTCGCGAGGTGCGGCCTTGAGGCGTGGGCCGCTCGGACGAATGGGCGCAGCCGAGAAGCGCAGCTGTCAGGGTCGGTGCGCGTAGCGCACTTCGTGAACTGACTCGCCGCGGCTGTTTGAGCGTAGCGTTCGCAGGACGCGAAGCGAGTTCCGCGGCGCGACCCTGGCGGCGAGCATCGCAGGGTACCCCGGCGGCAGGCCGGGGCCAGCCGCCTGAGCCCGGGCGGCCCACGCCTCAAGGCCGGGGCGCCAACCAGACGATTTCAGCGCACCATTGAGCCGGCAAGCACCTGTCAGCCCCTGTTGCCCAAAACCACATCCATCACCCCGCCGCAACCACCGGAGTCCCCAGACTCCGCAACACATCCCGGATGTACTGAGCCCGGTCTTTCGGGTCTTCGAACTCGCGTTCGATGCGCAGCTTGTCGTTCCCGGCCAGGCGCACGTTGCGGTTCTTCTGCACCAGGGCAATGATGCGCGCCGCGTCCACGGGCGGATTGGGGCGGAAGGTGATGCTCATCAGCTTGGGGCCGGCATCG
>CAISJH010000808.1 GCA_903885585.1 uncultured beta proteobacterium | reverse complement strand
TCACCTTCAACCTGGTGCAGTACTTCGCCGAGCTCGGCCAAGACGTCAAGGTGGTGCGCAACGACGAGATCACGCTCGAAGAGATCGAGGCCCTGGCGCCGCAGCGCATCGTCCTGTCGCCCGGCCCCTGCTCACCGCAAGAGGCCGGTATCTGCGTGCCGGCGGTGCGCCACTTTGCGGGTCGGCTCCCTCTGCTCGGCGTGTGCCTGGGTCACCAGAGCATCGGCGCCGCCTTGGGCGGACGCATCGTACGCGCTGCGCGTCAGATGCACGGCAAGACCAGCGTGTTGCGGCATGACGGGCGCGGCGTGTACGCGGGGCTGCCCGAGTCGCCCACGGTCATCCGCTACCACTCGCTGGCCATCGAGCGTGAGAGCCTGCCGGCCGAGCTGGAGATCACGGCCGAGTCTGACGATGGCGAGATCATGGGCGTGCGCCACCGGGGCCTGGCCGGGTCGGCTGCTCCGCTGGAAGGCGTGCAGTTCCACCCGGAATCCATCCTGTCGGAGCACGGCCATGAGATGCTTCGCAACTTCATCCGCATGGGGACCCCGTCATGATCGACCTGCGCAGCGACACCGTCACACGACCCACCCCGGCCATGCGCGCGGCCATGGCCGCCGCAGAGGTGGGTGATGACGTCTTCGGCGACGACCCCACGGTCAATGCGCTGCAGGAGCGCATCGCCGCCATGCTGGGCAAGGAGGCTGCGCTGTTCCTGCCCACGGGCACGCAGAGCAACCTGTGCGGGCTGATGGCGCATTGCGGCCGGGGTGACGAGTATCTGGTCGGCCAGATGGCGCACACCTACCGTTGGGAAGGCGGGGGCGCCGCGGTACTCGGCAGCATCCAGCCCCAGCCGCTCACCCAAGGCGCCGACGGCACCATTGCCCTGGCCGAGATCGATGCCGCGATCAAGCCGGACGACGCGCACTTTGCGCGCACTCGCCTGCTGGCGCTCGAGAACACCTGGGGTGGACAGGTATTGCCTGAGGCCTATGTGCAGCAGGCCACGGCCCTGGCGCGTTCCCGCGGTCTGGCCACGCACCTGGACGGTGCCCGCCTGTTCAACGCCGCTGTGGCCTCGGGCGGCGACCCTCGCGCCGCGGCACGCGCGCTGGCCGCGCCTTTTGACACCGTTTCGGTGTGCTTCAGCAAGGGTTTGGGTGCGCCCGTGGGGTCGGCACTGTGCGGCCCGCGCGACCTCATCGCCAAGGCCTACCGGGTGCGCAAGATGCTGGGCGGCGGCCTGCGGCAGGCCGGCGTGCTGGCGGCGGGCGTGCTGCACGCGCTGGACCACCACATCGATCGCCTGGCCGAAGACCATGCCAACGCCCGCCTGCTGGCCGAGGGCCTGCAAGGTTTGCCGGGTGTGCAGTGCGGCATGCCGCACACCAACATCGTGTTCGTGGATGTGGCGCCCGAGCGCGCCCACGGCGTGGTGGAGCGCGCGCGGGCCGAGGGCGTGCTGTGCACGGGCCTGTACCGTCTGCGTCTGGTCACCCATCTCGACGTCTCCCGGTCCGACGTGAACCGGGCCGTCGATGTCATGCGCAAGGTCCTGTCCTGAGCCTGTGACCGGCGCGCGTCGGCGGCCGCGAGGCCTGCCGCCCCCTGCCTGTTGAACATTTCTTCTTGCGAGAGCTTTTCATGCCCATCACCAACACCGAGGCGCTGACCCGCGTCATCGACCACCGCGAGATCTTCCACGACGAGATGCTGGCCCTGATGCGCCGCATCATGAGTGGTGAGATGTCGCCCGTCATGATCGCGGCGCTGTCCATCGGCCTGCGGGTCAAGAAAGAAACGATTGGCGAGATTGCCGCAGCCGCGCAGGTGATGCGCGAGTTCGCCACGCCCGTGCATGTGGCCGACCGCACCCACCTCGTCGATATCGTGGGCACGGGAGGCGATGCTTCGCATACCTTCAACATCTCCACGGCCTCGATGTTCGTGGCTGCAGCCGCCGGCGCCCGCGTGGCCAAGCACGGCGGACGCAGCGTGTCCTCCACCTCGGGCTCGGCCGATGTCATGGAGGCGCTGGGCGCCTTCATCGGCTTGCAGGCCGATCAGGTGGCAGAGTGCCTTGCCGAGACCGGCATCGGCTTCATGTTCGCTCCCAACCACCACGCCGCCATGAAGCACGCCGCCCCGGTGCGCAAGGAGCTGGGCGTGCGCACGCTGTTCAACATCCTCGGGCCGCTGACCAACCCCGCAGGCGCGCCCAACCAGTTGCTGGGCGTTTTCCACCCCGATCTGGTGGGCATTCAGGTGCGCGTGCTGCAGCGTCTGGGCAGCGAGCACGTCATGGTGGTGCACGGCATGAACGGCATGGACGAGATCTCGCTGTCGGGCGAGACGCTGGTCGGTGAGTTGAAGGACGGTCAGGTCACAGAGTACGTCGTCCACCCGAGCGACTTTGGCCTGCCCGTCTACGACTCGCGCGTTCTCAAGGTGGCCAGCACGCAGGAGTCCGTGCAGTGCATCCAGCGTGCCCTGGCCAACGAGGACGGCCCTGTGCGCGACATCGTGCTTCTGAACGCCGGCGCGGCGCTGTACTGCGCCGGCGTGGCGACCACGCTGGCCGAGGGGGTGCGCAGGGCGCGGGAGGCCGTGGCCAGTGGCGCTGCGCTGGCCAAGTTGAGCCAGTTTGTCGCGGTGACCAACCGCTACCGCCCCGCAGCGCCTTGAGAGACCAGGAGCCTCGACATGTCCGACATCCTGCAGCGCATCGTGGCCGTCAAGCAAGAGGAGGTGGCGCGAGCTCGCAGTGCCCGCAGCCTGGCGGATCTGCGCAGTGACCTGGCCCAGGCCCCGGCCGTGCGAGGCTTTGCCGCTGCCTTGCAGGCCCGGGTGGCGCTGGGGCAGCCGGCGGTCATTGCCGAGGTCAAGAAGGCCAGCCCCAGCAAGGGTGTGCTGCGCGAGCACTTCGTGCCCGCTGACATCGCCCGCAGCTACGAGGCGGGTGGCGCCGCCTGCCTGAGTGTGCTGACTGACGTGCAGTTCTTTCAGGGGGCGGCCGCCTACCTCCAGCAGGCCCGTGCCGCCTGCAGCCTGCCGGTGCTGCGCAAGGACTTCATCATCGACCCCTACCAGGTGGTGGAGGCCCGGGCCATGGGGGCCGACTGCATCCTGCTGATCGCTGCCTGCCTGGACGATGGGCAGATGGCCGAACTCGAAGCCTGTGCCTTGGAACTGGGCTTGGACGTTCTGGTTGAAGTGCACGACGGGCCCGAGTTGGAGCGAGCCCTGCGCCTGAAGACGCCGCTGGTGGGCGTGAACAACCGCAATCTGCGGACCTTCGAGGTCTCGCTGGACACCACGCTGGGGCTTCGCGACCGCATCCCCGCCGAGCGGCTGCTGGTCACCGAGAGTGGCATCCTGGGCCGGGAGGACGTGCGGCGCATGCGCGATGCAGGGATCCATGCTTTCCTGGTGGGCGAGGCCTTCATGCGTGCCCCCGAACCCGGTCTGGCACTGCAAGGCCTGTTTGAGTGACGCCAGACGATCTGCCGGCCGCCTTTGCATCCTTGCCCGAGGCTTGGGCACAGGCGCTGCCTGGGTGGACGCCCGAACGGTGCCAGGCGGTGATGCAGCGTGTGCGCGCCGTGTCGGCAACCCGTCCTATTGCGCCTGAAGACCCCTTCAGAGCCTTGCGCCTCACTCCCCCTCACAAGGTGAAGGTGGTGGTCTTTGGGCAGGATCCGTACCCCACGGCGGGGCATGCAGATGGCCTTGCGTTCTCGGCCCTGTCAGGCAAACCGGCGTCCTTGCGGCGCATCTTCGCCGTTCTGGCGGCTGACCGGCCCGGTTTCAAACCGCCGCAGCGCTGGGTGCTCGATGACTGGGCGCATCAGGGGGCACTGTTGCTCAACCCCACGTTGACGGTCGAGGTGGGGCAGATTGGCAGCCACCTGAACTGTGGTTGGCAGGCGCTCACATCGGAAATTGCCCTCTACCTGCATGATCGCGAAGACCCGCCGGCTTTTCTGTTGTGGGGGTCGAAGGCGCAGGCCTTCTTTGAACAGGCCGTGCCGGCGCCTCGCCCGGAGGTCTCGGTGTGGCGCACCAGACACCCCTCCAACGACTTCCAGAGGACGTTCATGGCCGAGGGCAGCCACTTCATGGCCACGTCCGACCGCATCGACTGGTGGGCGATCGGGGCCGGTTGATCCTGCGCTACGGCATCGCAGGCATCGATGGCGCCCGCGCCATCTAAATCTTCTTGACTTCCCGCAGAGTGTGCTAAAGTCGCGGGTTCTCCGTGGAGGGGTGCCCGAGTGGCTAAAGGGGGCAGACTGTAAATCTGTTGGCTTACGCCTACGCTGGTTCGAATCCAGCCTCCTCCACCAGAAGGTTCGACCGGCCTTCGAAGCGGTCCGCCGCGGGAGTAGTTCAATGGTAGAACCTTAGCCTTCCAAGCTAATGACGCGGGTTCGATTCCCGTCTCCCGCTCCAAGCGGGCCGGTCTTGTGGTGAAGGTGGTGGTTGGAGTTGTTTCAGGTGGTCGTCACTGGTCTGGGTTGATCTGGTTTCAATCCAAACCTGTGCCGATGCCCATGTGGCTCAGTGGTAGAGCACTCCCTTGGTAAGGGAGAGGTCACGCGTTCGATCCGCGTCATGGGCACCAGTTTTTGATTCAGCGCCGCACTCGCGGCTTCATGCTTCTCGTCGGGAGATTCGCAATGGCAAAAGGCAAGTTTGAGCGTACCAAGCCGCACGTGAACGTGGGGACGATTGGACACGTGGACCATGGCAAGACGACGCTGACGGCGGCGATCACGACGGTGCTGTCGAGCAAGTTTGGTGGTGAGGCGAAGGCCTATGACC
>CAISJH010000807.1 GCA_903885585.1 uncultured beta proteobacterium | reverse complement strand
GCGCGACCGGGTGCACGGCCCGATTGGCGTGTTCGATGTGGACTGGCATCGCTGGAAAGCTGGCCGGGGGCGGTTGCCGCAGCGTTTGCTGGAGTTGGCGGGGGGGCAGGCCGCAGCGGGCAGCGCCGTGGACGCATTGCGTGCGCGGCTGACCCCGCTGGACGAGGCCGAACGCAATCGGGTGCTGGCTGCTGACCTGTGCCGGCAATTGGCGGCCATCCTCCATATCGACGAAAAGCAGCTCTTGCCCGCCCAGTCTTTGGCTCAGCTCGGACTCGACTCCCTGACAAGCCTTGAATGGGTGCTGGCCGTCCAGCAGGATTGGGGCGTGGAAGTCTCAGCCGCCGAGCTGGCCGCCGCCTTCAGTCCCGAACAACTTGCGCGCAGTCTGTTGCGCCGCGTGCTGCCGTGAGTCGCAAGCCCGCCACCTTGCTGGAGCCAGGCTGCGGACAGGCGGCCGCAGGCCTGACCTTTCCTCGGTACAGGCATCTGCTGGCGCAGCCGCAGGGTGACATCGTCATGCTGCAGACGGGGCCGGCGCAACGTCCGACGGGGTTTCTCTTGGGCCGGCAGGGCGAGCTGCTCTCTCTGTTCGTCACCGCGTCCATGCGCGGCCAGGGTGTCGGCCGCCACCTTCTGCAGGCCTACGAGAGCGAGTTGCGGCAGCGCAGCGTAGAGCGCGCGCACACGGTCTGGACGGACGGCACGGCAGGGGCCAGCGCCTTTGCAGCCTTGCTCGGCCAAGCGGGTTGGCGCCCCCCGCATGCGCGCATGGTGATCTATGGCGCCAGCTTCGAGCGTCTGGGCCAGGCCTTGTGGATGAATGCGTTCAACCAGTTGTCTGCCGAGTTCTGGTTGGGTTCCTGGGATGAACTTGCCCCAATCCAGCTCGTTGCGCTGCGGCAAGCCGTGAGATTCGAGGACTGGGTGCCGCCCGAACTCGACCCTTTCAAGTTCACGGGCGTCGGTATCGACGGCTCCGCACCCGAACCGGGGTTCAACCTCGCGTGCACCTTCCACGGCGAGGTGGTGGGCTGGAATCTCGCGCATCGCGTGGACGCGAACACGCTGCGCATCAGCTGCACCCTAGTACACCCGGATCTCCAGCACCATCTGGTGATGTTGGCGTTGTGGCGGGAGGTTTTCCGCCGCAACCAGGACGCCTCGTACAGGCGTGTTTCCTGGGGGGTGGCGGTGGAGCGGCAGCCGATGGTGGCGTTCAATGACCGGCACTTTTCCTCCTACGTAGACCGCCGTGCCACGAGTTGGGGCAGCAGCAAGGACCTGCAAGCCAGCCCATGACGACCGACCACCCAGCCACGCGGCGGACCAGTTCCGCTCCCTGCTGCTTTGACAAGATTGCCTGAGAGGACACCGTGTTCCGAAAGAAGTCACTCGACAAGATGACCAACCCCGACAGCCTGGATCAGCTGCTGGTGGTCGTCACGCCCAAAGCGGTGTTCATGCTCATTTCACTGTCGCTGGTTCTGGCCATCGCGATCGTGTGGAGCGTGATGGCCCGTGTCCCGGTGACGGTCGATGGGTTGGGCATCTTGCTCAAGCCCAACAGCCTGAAAGCGGTTCAGTCACCCAGCGCCGGCATCGTCACCGACACCCTGGCCAGGATTGGCGACAAGATCGACGCCGGCGATACGCTGGCCAGAGTCGACCAGGCTGAGCTCGAGCGTCAACTCGAACAGGAGATTGCCCGGTTCAAGGCGGCGCGGGACTTCAACACCCAGGCCTTGCAGATCTCCGGTGGTCGCAGGCGAGGAGATGCTCAAGCCCAAGCGGTGACCGAGAGCAGTGCGCGCAAGTTGCAGAGCAGCACGACGGCGCGCCTGGCCGATCTGTCGGGCACGCAGAACGCCAATCTGGAGAAGACGCGCGAGGTGCTGACCGCCCTGCGGGACTCTCAGCTGCAGCAACTCCAGAACATCACCAGCCTTGTCAGCAAGGGGATTGCCGCGGAGACGCAGCGTCTCAGCGCCCAGTCGGTGCTCAACGACACCGAGAGCAGGCTGGCCGATATCGAGGTCAGGATCAAGCAGAACGTCATCACCCTGATCGATGCCGAACAGGGTGCCTTGCGGCGAACTCAGGAGCTGGAGCAGCAGGACAGCCAGTTGGCGGCCTCCATCCGCCTGCTCAAGGAACGCATCTACCGGCAGGGCTCGGCAAGGACGCAGTTCAGCGGCAAGATCCTGGAGGTGGGCGTCTCCGTTGGTCAGATCAGCACCAACGGCCAGCGAATGTTCAACTTGGCTGCCGAGCCGCAGGAACCCTTTGTGCGCCTGGACATTGGTGCGGAAGCCAGCCGTGGCGGTTTTACGTTCGTAGCCGCCTCCTCGGTCTCTCCTGTGCTGCCGCCCTCCGTGACTGCAGAGCGTTTGCGCCAGGTGATCCAGTCGATGCCGGCCTTCGCGCGTTTCTCCGTTCAGGTCCAGCAGAAGGCGGCCAGACCGCAATTCGAAATCCGGTTCGCTGCGACCGGTGAGGGCTCACCACGCACTCCACCGAGGCTCGAAGTCCGCGACGCGGGCCTCGTTGACGCCGATGGCATTCCCAGCTTCGCGACCATTTTTGAGTTCGGAAGCGTCGTCTTGCCGGAGGAATTGCGTCACTTGGCCTTCCTGCAGATCGGGCCAGGCAAGCGGGTTCAGACTGGTATGGAGGTCCGGATCAATCCATCGAACGTCGAGCGTCAGCGCTTCGGCAGCATGATGGGTGTGGTTCGCAAAGTGTCCGAATTCCCGGTGACCGTCGAAGGTGTGGTCAACCTGATAGGCAACACCGAGGTGGCCAAGACTTTGCTCGAGAAGGGAGGCACGATGCTGATCGAGGTGGAGCTGACGCCCGACCCCAGCACGCCAACGGGTTTCAAGTGGACCTCGAAAGGGCCCGACGAGCCAATAACGGCGGGTACCACGACTACCAGCCGGATCACCGTCGAAACCCGCGCCCCCATCTCGTTTGCGCTGCCCTTGCTGCGCACCTGGGTCCTTGGTGACGCAGACCGACTCCCGAAGCGCTGAGCCGTGAAAAAGGTATTTGAGCCCCTGTTGGCGATGCTGCCGTCGCGCCATGCGAAGACGCCCTTTGTCATGCAGATGGAGGCAGTCGAGTGTGGTGCGGCGGCACTGGCCATGATCCTGGGTTACCACGGGCGGCATGTACCGCTGACCGAACTGCGGGTCGAGTGCGGCGTGTC
>CAISJH010000806.1 GCA_903885585.1 uncultured beta proteobacterium | reverse complement strand
TTCACATCGTGGTACGGCACCCGTCCATGGAAGACGAGGTTGGGCAGCCCTGCGGCACCGCGCCGGGTGGCGTCGAACAGGTCTTCATATCCCGACTGCGGACCGCCAATCATGTGCAGGCGCACTTGCGGCAGACCCGCGGCCAGGGCCAGGGCCAGGTCCGGGCGCTTGAAGGGCCGCAGGTTGTTGACCCACAGCACGGGCAGGTCACGATCCTCGAAGCCCAGATCCTGGGCCGCAGGCTCCACCAGCATGGCGGCCACCCGGCTATCCAGCCCGTAGTTGGCCCGCAGGGCGGCACGCTGCTGCTCGCTTTGCGCCAGCACCACATCCGCCCGGCGCAGGCCCCACTCGTAGAGCTTGCGGTCCCGCCAGAAGCGGATGAGCAGGTGCCGCGGATCGCAGTCCAGGTCGTGCGCAATGCGGAACACGACGCGCCGTCCATGCCGGCGTGCAAAGGCGGCCACGATCCCCAGTTGAGCGCTCGCCGTGCTGACGTAGTAGACCTGCGCATCGGCCCGGCCGAGGGCCCGCCACAGGCCCGTCAGTCGAGGATGAACAAACCGCAACACCGGAAGGCCCTCATCCAGGCCGTGGGCGCGGTGCAGGTGCACATCGTCGATCACCAGACCATCGGACTGGCCGTAGTTGGCCACCACCATGGACACCGGCACCCCCCGTCGCGCCAGGGCACGCGCCAGCAGGGTGTGCTGCACCTGCTCGCCCCCAATGCCGTGACGGTTGTGTTGGCGCGACAGAACCGGCAGGTTGTCCAGACCGACGAAACAGACTTTCTGCATCAGGGACTCAGGCACAGGCCTTCGCACGCTCAGGGAGCGTTCACCACCAGGCCGGCCAGACGTGCCGGCCCCTGCGCCAGCTGTCCCGTCAGGGCCGCCAGCGAAGCCAGACGCGAGGCATCGCGCCGGGCCACCACCAGGGCCGCTCCGCAGCGGTCGGCAATCGCCAGGGCATCGGCGCCCCGGGCGGCGGCCGGGGTGTCCACCACGATCTGATCGAAACGACCGGTCAGATCGCCCATCAGGTCACGGAAGACCGGGCCATCCACCAACTCCAGCGGGTTGGGGGGCAAGGGCCCCGCCGGCAGAACGCACAGCCCGGGTACGTCAGCCACCCGCGCAATGGCCTCCAGTCCGGCGCGGCCGGCCAGCAGGCTGGACAGGCCGCTGGACTCCTCGACGCCAAAGACCTGGTGCTGGCGAGGGCTGCGCAGATCGGCATCGATGAGCAAGGTGCGACGGCCAGCCTGGGCCCAGGCCACTGCCAGGTTGGCACAGAGAAAGGACCGGCCGTCCTGCCCCTGTGGGCTGACGACGGCCAGCGCTGCACCGGGCGAACCGTCGCGGAACAGCTGACGCGAGAGCTCGCTGCGCAGGGCCCTCACCGCTTCAGCCTGGGCAGACCGGGGCTGGCGAAGCATCAGCTGTTCGGCCGCCCCAGGACCCGTGGCATCAGCGGCACAGGCGTAACGGAACTGCGAGGCCAAGGCCATGAAGACGTCCTGTGGCGAGGCCAATCCCAAGGCCACGGCGGCATCACCGAAGCGCAAGCCATGCGCGCGCGCCGTGGTGGCAATGCGCTCAAGGTCCTGCTCCGGCAAGTCCAGGCGTCGGGCCAGGATCTCCCCCAGCCGACGGTCCTGCCACTGCGCAGCCCCGTGCGGGCTGGCAGCGGAAGTTTGCGGCGCCATGGCGGGAGACCAAGGCGTCTCGTCCGGCCGCACTGCCGCTACCGCTTCTCGAAATCTCGCCATCGGGGTCACTCCTTTGAAGCTGTCGGGCCGGACACGGGGGGCGGCAGGCGGCCCAGGCGCCAGGGCTGCACCAGAGCTGTGGGGTGAGATGCTTGGGCCCGGACTCCACCGGCGCCGGGCACCACACCCAACAAGGGCACGCCCAGCCATCGGGCGGTGAGCTCGGGCAGGCGGGCCCGGGCATCGACGTGCTCCGCCAGAGCCACCGCTGCCAAAGCGAGCACCAGACCGACGCCGAGAGCCAGGCCTGCACGCAGTGGCCAGCCCGGGCCCGCAGGGCCCAGCGGTGCCTGCGCCGCTGACAACAGGTGCGACCTGCCCTGCGTGGCCTGGCTCTCCAAGCTGCTCTGCTGGAGCCTGGACATCAGGCCGTCATAGCTGCGCTGGGCGCTGTCCACATCACGGACCAGCACCAGGCCCTCGTCGCGCACGGATTTCAGGTTCAGCACCCGATGGCGCTGCAACTCCAGCGCAGCGCGCATCTCGCCCTCACGCTGGCGGTTCATGGTGTTGGACACCGTGGCGCCACCGGCCACACGACGGGTCTCAGCGTCCAGGCGTGCACGCAACAGTCCCACCTGAGCATTCGCCTCGAGTACCTGCGGGTGGTTGTCGCCCAGGCGGCCTGTCAACTCCTGCACCCGGCTCTCTGCCCGGGTGAGATCGCTGCGCAAGGCCAGCACGGCGGGGTGGCCCAACACCTCCTGCAAGCGGTCGGCCGATGCGCCCTGGGACTGCAACTGCCGGCTGCCCGACTCGGCCACGGCCGCCTGCATCACCGTGAGCTGAGACGACAGCTCGTTGAGCCTGGAGGTCTCCACATCCAGCCGCTCGTCGCCCACCACCACGCCCCTGGCGCGCTGGAAGGAGGAAAGGCGCGTCTGGGCCTGCTCCAGCGACTCGCGCGCCTCACGCACCCGCCCTTCGAAAAAGCCTGCATAGCGGCGGGCCTGGTCGGCCCTCAATTGCACGCTCGTGTCCAGATAAGCCTGCGCAAAGGTATTGGCCAAAGTGGCCGCACGCTCAGCGGTGCTCCAGCGCACCTGGATCGACAGCACGTCGGAGTCCCGGGCGGGCCTGACATCCAGCGCCGCCAGCAAGCGCGCGGCGATCCACCACTCCAGCGGCGTGACGCTGGCCGGTACGCTCTGCGCGGCCGTGCCAGCCCCGGCGTCGGCCAACGCAGACAGCAGCGGCACGGCTGCGGGGCGCTGCGCCTCCTGCCATGCCTCACGCAAGAGCGGGTCCGCGCTCAGCTTGAGGCGGCGCACCACCTCCACAGCCACCCGCTCGCTGCGGATGATGTCCATCTGGGTGGACAGCGCACCCGACCCGGGCGGCTGCCAACCCATCGAAGCAGACAAGGGATCGGGCCGCGCCTGATCGACGATGACCGTGGCCGTGGCACTGTAGGTACGCGACCACAGCAGGGAGGCCGACAGGGCCGCACCCACGGTCAGCACCAGCACCATCAAGGCCAGGCCTGCGCGCGAACGCAGCGCCGCCAGAAAGGACGAGAGACTCATGACAATTCCCCAGCGGTTCAGAACAGGCTCTCGCGCACGTGCACCACATCGCCGTCGCGGACGGTGTCTTCCATGGTCGGTTGCAGCACCTGCAGGCGGCCTTCGGCGCCCCGCCGGTGCAGACGGATGCCCTTGTCCGTGCCGCGCGGCGTGAGCCCGCCACCCGTGGCCAGCACCTGCATCAGCGTCATCCCGCGCTCCAGGCGCAGCGGGCCGGGCCGCTGCACCTCGCCATAGATGTAGACCTGAGGCTGCCGGTCCACCCAGAGGGTGTCGCCGTGCAGGATAGGCACGTCGCGCTCATGACCCTGCGGCCCGAACAGCGATGGCAAGTCCACCTCCAGGCGCCAGGGCCGCCCTTGTCGTATCCCCACGACCACGGCCGTGTCCGAGGCGCCCGCCGAGGCCCCACCGGCCATCGCCAGCAGATCGCTCAGTCGCAGGCCGGCCGACTCGAGCGCGAAGCGCCCAGGCCGGTTCACCA
>CAISJH010000805.1 GCA_903885585.1 uncultured beta proteobacterium | reverse complement strand
TGCAGCGGCTTGGGGATGAACTGCACGCCGAAGGTGCCCCCCGTGAGCCACTGTGCGTTGGTGGCCACCAGCTGGATGGTGACGGCGATGCCGAAGGTGGTGATGGCCAGGTAGTCGCTGCGCAGGCGCAAGGCCACCACGCCCACCGCCAGGCCGGCCAGGCCCGAGGTGCCCATGGCGGCCACCCAGCCCGCAGCCACCGGCCAGCCCAGACCCAGCGCCCGTTCGGCGGTGGCGGGCGTGGTCAGCAGGGCCGAGGTGTAGGCGCCCACGGCCACGAAACCGGCCACCCCCACGTTGAACAGCCCCGTGAAGCCCCACTGCAGGTTCAGGCCCAGCACGATGATGGCGAAGGTGGCGGCGAAGACGAGGAAGAAGCTGCCGTAGGACAGCCAGCCGGACAGGGTGCTCAGCAGGTCGGTCATCACCGCCCCTCCTGAGGCTCGCCGAACAGCCCGTTGGGCTTGACCAGCAGGATGGCGATCAGCACCGCGAAGGCCGCCGCGGCGCGGTACTCTGCGCCCACGATGTGCACCGAAGCGCTCTCGGCCAGCCCGACGATCAGGCCGCCCAGCACGGCGCCGCCCACCGAGCCGATGCCGCCCAGGATCACGGCGGCAAACAGCGGCAGCAGCAGGTCCAGGCCGAGGGTAGGGCGCAGTTGCACGGTCAAGCCGGCAAACACGCCGGCCACGGCGGCCAGCACGCCGCCGATCACCCAGGTGGCGCGCAGCACGCGCTCGGGGTCGATGCCGGCCACGCGGGCGAGCTGCGGGTTCATCGAGGTCGCGCGCATGGCCCGGCCCAGCGTGCTGAACTTGAGGAACAGGTGCACGCCCAGCACGGTCACCGCGGTCAGGGCCAGCACCAGCAACTGGTCGGGCGTCATGCGCATGCCTCCGCTGATGCTGCGCGGCACCAGAGCCACGGCGATCTGCAGGTCTTGCGAGTAGTACTGCGGCACGCCGCCGTAGAAGAACAGCAGCAGGTTGCGCAGCGCCAGGGCCGCGCCAAAGCTGGCGATCACCAGCGTGATGGCACCCTGCCGGCGCAGGCGCTTGAACAGCGCGGTGTCCAGTGCCAGGATCAGCAAGGCGGTGAGCACCGCCGCGCCGGCCAGCGCGGCCAGCAGCGGCCAGCCGAAGCTGAAGGGGCCGATCTTGGCGGCCGCCGCACCGCCCACGGCGGAGAACACCGACAACAGCGTCAATGCGAAGTACGCGCCCCAGGCCAGCAATTCGCCATGGCCGAAGTTGGAAAAGCGCAGGATGGAAAACGTCAGGCTCAGGCCGATGGCGCCCAGCGACACCACCGAGCCGATGATCAGGCCGTCGGCAATGATCTGCAGCATCAGCGGGCCTCCCTGACGGCATCCACGGCCTGGCCCGCACCCGCATGGCGGCCCAGGTACAGCGCGGCCATGCGTTCGTCGGCCAACAGTTCGGCGCAGGGTGCCACCACGCGTTCGCGGCCCTCCACCAGCACAGCAGCGCGGTCGGCCACGCCGAGTGCAGCCTTGACGTTCTGCTCCACCAGCAGCACTGTCACGCCCGAGGCGCGCACCTCGCGCAGCTTGGCGAAGACCTCGCCCACCAGCTTGGGGCTCAGGCCCGCCGAGGGCTCGTCCAGGATCAGCAGTCGCGGCTGCGCGATCAAGGCGCGCGCCACCGCGAGCATCTGGCGCTGTCCACCCGACAGGCGCCCGGCATCCAAGGCACGTTGGCGCGCCAGGTCCGGGAACATGGCATACACCGGCTCCAGGCGCTGCGCCCGCTGCGCGCCCCGGGCCTTCAGCAGCGAGGCGGACAGCTCCAGGTTTTCGGCAATGGTGAGATTGGCGAACACGTTCTCGGTCTGCGGCACGAAGGCCAGGCCTTCGAACACCATGCGGTGCGCGGGCACGCGGGTGATGTCCTGCCCCTGCAGCAGCACGCGGCCGGCGCTCACCGGCACCAGGCCGGCCACGGCCTTGACCAGGGTGGACTTGCCCGCCCCGTTGGGGCCCAGCACCGCCACGATCTCTCCTTGCGCCACGCTCAGGCTGGCGCCGCGCACGATGGGCAGGCCGGGGTCGTAGCCGGCTTCCAGCGTTTCGATCTGCAGCGCCGGCACGGTC
The DNA here is from genome assembly GCA_903885585.1 of uncultured beta proteobacterium. GTDB lineage: Bacteria > Pseudomonadota > Gammaproteobacteria > Burkholderiales > Burkholderiaceae_C > Rubrivivax. The sequence goes on along the minus strand of CAISJH010000805.1, from coordinate 8,848 downwards.
ACGGGACGTCCCTCCGCGCTTCGCGCTCCGGGATGAGCGCTGGGAAGCGGCCCGGCGCGCTCATGCGCCATCCCCCAGGTAAGCCTGCACCACGCGCTCATCGCGCAGCACGGCGTCCGCCGGCCCTTGCGCCAGCATGCGTCCTTGCGCCATCACCATCACCGGGTTGCACAGCGTGGCCACGAGGTCCATGTTGTGCTCGATGACGAGAAAGGTCACGCCCTGGCGGTTGAGTGCGGCCACCCGGTCGACGATCTGGTCCAGCAGCGCCGGGTTGACGCCGGCGCCGGGCTCGTCCAGCAGCACCAGCTTGGGCTCGGCCACCATCACGCGGGCCAGTTCCAGCAACTTGCGCTGACCGCCCGACAGCACCCGCGCGGGCTCGGCCGCCAGTGCCGACAGGCCCACGAAATCCAGCCAGTGCCGCGCGGCGGCCTGCACCGCCCGCTCCTGCTGCGCCACGGCGCGCGGACGCAGCCAGTTGGTCCAGAAGCGCTCGCCCAGTTGGCCGCGCGGTGCAAGCATCACGTTGTCCAGCACCGACATTTCGGGGAAGGGGCGCGGGATCTGGAAGGTGCGGGCCAGGCCGGCGGCAAAGACGCGGTCGGGCGAGGCGCCGGTGATGTCGCGGCCGTCCAGCTTCACCTGCCCGGAGGTGGGTTGGAGCGCGCCGGCCAAGCAGTTGAACAGCGTGGTCTTGCCCGCGCCATTGGGCCCCACCAGCCCGCCAATGGCCCCGCGGGCAAGGGTAAACGAGAAGCCGTCGACGGCACGGTGGCCGCCAAAGCTTTTGGTAACCTCCCTCGCAGTCAGAAAGCCGTCATCCTTCATGGCGGCGCGCAGAATAACCGAGGGTTCACTTGACACCAGATACGGCGGGCATTTCAGCCTCAGCGCCCGCACCGGACCGTACGGCCGGCCACCCGGCTGCAGGGACTCAGTCAGCCAGCATGGCGGGCCCGGCAGGGTCCGAGGCGGTGGACGACCGCTTCGAGCTCTTCGACCTGCGCGTGGAGGTGGTGGCGCCCGAGGGCGCGCGCATCCAGTGCAACGCCCGCGTGGGCGACTGGTTCGAGGTGCGCGGCGAGTTGCTGCACTTCCCGCCCGGGCAGCCTTTCTCGATGTACTCGCTGGCTGCACTGCTGCCGCTCCTTCCTGCCAAGCAGCGACCCATCCACCCGAACGACTGGATGAGCACCGACGCCGAGGTGGCCTGTCCTGACCCGCACTGCCCGACGCGCTTTCGCATCACGCGTTTGGGGCGGCGCGTCTTCAGCCATGCGCAGACCACGGCGGTGCCGTTGTCCGCTGAGGCAAGGGGCTTGGCATGAGCAGCGTCTCAAGGTCTTCCTCGGCGGTAGAGCGCGCTTCGGTGCAGACGGTGGAACTGGCCCCGGGCTACCGCATTCCGCGCATCATCCGCGGCGGCTGGCAACTGGCCGGCGACCATGGCCCGGTGGACCGGGCCCGCGCCGTGCAGGAGATCGGCGCTTTCGTGGATGCGGGACTGAACACCGTGGACGGGGCCGACATCTACACCGGGGTGGAGGCGCTGTACGGCGAGTTCAACCTGCAGCGCCGCGCCGCCGGTCTGCCGCTGCTGCAGGTGCACACCAAGTTCGTGCCCGACTACGACGACCTGGCCCGCGTGGATGCAACGTATGCCCGGCGCATCGTGCAGCGTTCGCTGCAGCGCCTGAACACCGAGCGCCTGGACCTGGTGCAGTTTCACTGGTGGGACTACCGCGTGCCCGGTCTGGTGCAGGCCGCGCTGGCCTTGCGGGAGCTGCAGCGCGAGGGGCTGATCGCCCACCTGGGCGGCACCAACTTCGACAGCGCGCACACGCTGGACATGCTGGAGGCCGGCGTGCCGCTGGTCAGCATGCAGGTGCAGTACTCGCTGCTGGACCGCCGGCCCGCTCATGCGCTGGCCGCCGCGGGCGCGCGCCACGGCATGCAACTGCTGTGCTACGGCACGCTGGCGGGCGGCTTCTTCTCCGAACGCTGGCTGGGCCAGCCCGACCCCGGTGACAGCCTGACCAACCGCTCGCTCATCAAGTACCGGCTGGTGATCGAGGACTTTGGCGGCTGGGTGGTCTTTCAGGACCTGCTGCGGGCGCTGAAGGCCATCGCCGATCGTCATGGCGTGCGTATCGCCACAGTGGCCACGCGCTGGGTGCTGGACCAGCCGGGCGTGGCCGCGGCCATCGTGGGCGCCCGCTATGCCGACCACCTGGGTGACACGCTGGCGGTGTTCGGCCTGCAGCTCGACGCCCAGGACCACGCCCTGCTGGCGCCTTTACTGGCCGCCCACCCCGGCCCCGAGGGCGACACCTACACGCTGGAACGCGACAAGACCGGCCGCCACGGCCGCATCATGAAGTACAACCTCAACAAGACCTGAGAGCCTGTGAGCATCCCTGCAAGACGCCGGAATGCTTCACAGGCTCTGATCCTTCACCGAGTCCCTTTCCTCTCAAGGAGTTCTGACCATGCGCCTCGTTCTCACTTCCACCGCCTTGGCCCTGGCGGCCAGCCTGGCCCCGTTGTCGGCCTCTGCCCAGGCACCGTCGTGCACCCACAACGTGGGCATGGTGGTGTCGCTGACTGGCGCCGCCGGCCGCTTCGGCCAGGCCGCTTCCAAGTCGGTGGAGCTCGCCTTCGGTGAGCTGAACAAGGCCGCCGGTGCGCAAGGCATCGCCGGCTGCCGCCTGGCTTTCGAGGTGCGTGACGCGCAGAGCCAGGGCGCCGTGGCCGTGGACCAGGCCCGCCAGCTAGTGGACCTGAAGAAGGTGCCGGCCATCATCGGCGGCATCATCAGCTCGGTGTCCATCCCGGTGGTGACCTCCGTCACCGCGCCGGCCGGTGTGGTGCAGATCTCGCCCGCCTCCACCTCGCCCACGCTCACCCGCCTGGCCAACGAGGGCACGACCAAGGGCTGGTTCTTCCGCACCATCACCAGCGACGCTCTCCAGGGCATGGCCGCCGCCAAGTACGCCATGGACCAGGGCATGCGGACGCTGACCATCATCCACGTCAACAACGACTTCGGCGTGAACATGCTGGCCGAGTTCCGCAAGGCCTATGAGGCGCTGGGCGGCAAGATCCTGAGCGTGACGCCTTACAACGCGCAGCAGCCGTCGTATGCCGCCGAGGTGACCAACGCGCTCAAGAGCGACCCGCCAGCGCTGTACTTCATCGGCTACCCCGGTGACGGCACCACCATCGTGCGCACCTGGATCCAGCAGGGCGGGCCGCAGCGTTTCCTGCTCAACGACGGCATGAACGCGGCCGATTTCATCAAGGGCGTGGGCCCGCAGTTCCTCAACAACGCCTTCGGCACCTCTTCCGGCACCACGCGCACGCCCTCCACCGAATTCTTCGCCTCGGCCTACCCGGCCATGAGCGGCGGGTTTGACGCCGGCGCACCGGCGGCTGACCGCGCCTTTGATGCCGGCGCCATCCTGGGCCTGGCCATCGCCCAGGCCGGCAAGTTCGACGCGGCCTCCATTCGCGATGCCATTCGCAAGGTCACCGATCCGGGCGGCGAAGTGGTGCATGCCGGCCCGCAGGGCTTTGCGCGCGCGCTGCAACTCATCCGTGAGAAGAAGCCGGTGCGCTACGTGGGCGTGATCGGCCCCGTGCAGTTCGACCGCAACGGCGACATCGTCGGCCCCTTCCGCACCTGGAAGATCACCAATGGCGAGGTCACCACCGTGGGCCAGATGTCCATGGAGGACGTGCAGGCCGTGCAGGCACGGCTGCCGCGTTGATGGTGCCCTCTGTGAGCAGGGCCCATGGACGGGCCCTGATGCTCTGGACTGAGCAACGGTGGTCCGACCTGAGCCTCGCGCGGAGGAGCTTGCGATGAGCCTGCATCCACAGCGCTCTTCGCCCACCCGCCCCGAACGCACCCAGCTTGCGCCGGGGCTGGAGATCCCGCGCGTGGTCACCGGCCTGTGGCAGGTGGCCGACATGGAGCGCAGCGGCACGTTGCTGGACCCGCACCAGGCCGCGGCCGATATGGCAGGCTACGCCGCGGCCGGCTTCGACGCCTTCGACATGGCCGACCACTACGGCTCGGCCGAGGTCATCACGGGCACGCTGCTGGACTCGCCGCAGGGCCGCGGCGTGCGCGCTTTCACCAAGTGGTGTCCGCCACCCGGGCCGATGACGGCGGCCATGGTGCGCGAGGGCGTGCAACGCGCGCTGCAGCGGCTGCGCGTGGACCGCATCGACCTGATGCAGTTCCACTGGTGGACCTTCGAGCACCCGGGCTGGCTGGACGCGATGGGCGAGCTGGCCCGGCTGCGCGAAGAAGGCCTGATCGCCCACCTGGGCTTGACCAACTTCGACACCGCGCACCTGCGCGTGCTGCTGGCCGAGGGCATTCCCGTGGCGAGCAACCAGGTGTGCATCTCGCTGCTGGACCGCCGCGCCACCGAGGAGATGTCCGCCCTATGCCTGCAGCATGGCGTACGGTTGCTGGCCTACGGCACTCTGGGCGGCGGCTTCCTCACCGACCGTTGGGTGGGGGTAGCTGAGCCCGACGAGGTGGCCGACTGGAGCAAGATGAAGTACCACCGCTTCATCCGCGCCATTGGCGGTTGGGGGGCTCTGCAGCAGGTGCTGCGCGCCGCCCGACAGGTGGCCGACCGGCATGGCGTCTCGGTGGCCAACGTGGCCACGCGCTGGGTGCTGGAGCAGCCGGCGGTGGCCGCCGTGATCGTCGGCGCCCGTCTGGGCGAGCGCGAGCACCGGGCCGACAACCTGCAGCTCTTCTCCTTTGCGTTCGACGACGAAGACCGTGCGCTGCTGAACGCCGCCTTCGCCGCTACCACGCGCATCCCCGGCGACTGCGGCGACGAGTACCGCCGGCCGCCCTTCCTCACCGCCTCGGGCGACCTGAGCCACCACCTCGCGGCGCTGCCACCGGTGTGGCCGCGCCACCCGGTACCTGGCCACCCCGACCGCTGGCGCGTGGACAGCGGCAGCGTGTGGGAGCCGCTGGCGGGCTATGCGCGCGCGGTGCGCAGCGGCCGGCGCATCCTCGTGAGCGGCACCACCGCCACCCACGGCAGCGGCCGCCTGGTGGGCCGGGGTGACGCCGCGGCGCAGACGGTCTACATCCTGGACAAGATCGCCGCCAGCATCACGGCGCTCGGCGGCAAGCTGGAAGACGTGCTGCGTACCCGCGTGTACTTGCAGGACGTGGCCGACTGGGAGGCCGTGTCCCGCGTACACGGCCGCTACTTCGGCGAGATCCGCCCGGCCAACACCTTGCTGCAGGTGGGCGCGCTGGTGGGTGACGGCTACCGCGTGGAGATCGAGGCCGAGGCTGAGGTGGCGGCCTGAGGGTGGGCGGGCTTGACGCGTCCCTCAGTTCGCAATTCAGACGATTCCCCGTTCGTGCTCCGGTCGAGCACGTTGTCAGTCCTCCAACGTGGTCGTCACTTGGTCGGGATGGCAAGGCACTCCATCACCTCCACCCCTTCGCCGGGGAAGAGCGCAAAGTGTGGGTGACCTTCGAAGAGCTTTGCTGCGTCCGAGTGAGACTCTGCGCGAACGATGGTGAAGGCCGCAAGATGGTTGCGAATGTCGGCAATCCCTGCCGGGGAGACCTTCTTGGTGCTTCCAAGTGGCGCGCCGCTTTCAACGATAGTGCTTTGGTTCTTGGCCACCCAGTCGCCCCAGGCCTTGAAACCCGCCGCATGCCGGGCCTGACGTTCTGACTCGGTCAGTGCCTCCCATCGTGCCGTGGCCTCCGTTGAGCCCGTGAAAACGGCAAGAAAGTTCTTCATGCGTGCGCCTCGGTGAATGATTGACCAATTGGCGGGGTCATGTCGTAGACCTATTCAGCGAATCCTTAGTCCCCGTCTGGCACTGTCCTCCTGAGCAAACGGCTCAGCCATGACAACGCGATGACCGGTAGCGCAGCAGCGTACTTGACATTGCCGCGAAAGAGGACAGCCGTCAGCAATGCGACTGCAACCGCGGCGGCCAGCAGGATTGAGGCCCTAAGCACCTTGTCTCGTGGGCCTTGTTTGCCGATGAAGCCGGCCGGTGACAACGCCGTTGAAAGGACCCCCACGAGGAGCATGGCACAGAAGAGGCTCGCTTCTCCAAACTGCTGGTAAATCCGTAGGAACCACCACTGCTCAAGTAGAGCTGCCATGCCCCCAGCAATGAGCCAAATATTGGCGCCGATGATCAGGCGGTTGGCCGGGGTTGCACGCGCGAGGAGGGTAGCGAGCTCTGCTGCTGCCACCGCGCCTGAGGCTTTGAACGCGAAGACAAACTGCTCGTCGGATGTCGTGGCGCTACCGAAAGCGAGGTACGCGAACAGCGCCAGGGCTAAGAACCCGAGCAGGTATTCGACCGCCGCTGAGATGGCTTGCCGCACAGTGTGGAAAGACCTGGAGTTCATCAAGGTGCGAGATATGGCGGCAACCAGGCCGGAATGAGATGCGGCCGGGGGACGAGGTTGGTTGACGGTCCGGGTAGGCGCTGGGTATTCAAGCATCGCCACGCAGTCTGCGCCGGCCCTTGGAATCGACGTAGCGCTTGAGCACCCCGTCCATGCGCGCCTGCCAACCCTCGCCGGTGGACCGAAAGTAGGCCAGTACTTCCGGGCTGTAGCGGACCGAGACAAGCTGCTTCTTGCTCGCCAAAGGAGGACGCCCCCGGAGTGCCTTGGCGGGAACCATCTGCGCCAGCTGCGCCTTCGTCAGGGGCTGCGCATCGGGGTCGGCCTTGGCGGCTGCGGTGATCTTGCGGTCCTCGGCCACGCTAGGCATCTGGATCGGTGTCTTCCTCGAAGACTTGGACATAACGTCTAACCTCTCGTCGGTTGGCGCGCCGAAGGCTGATCACCCTGCGCACGTCGCCACGGTCGACGAAGGCGACGTAGTGCAGGATGGCAGTCCGAGGCGCGAGAGCCAGCATTCGCATCTCCCCATAGTCCCGCCGGTTGTCGACCCACAGCAGAGCAGCGTCCCAGTCGAGCTCGGATGCGAACGCCAGTGACACGCCGTGCTTGTGGAGGTTGAGCTGGTCCTTGTGGGGGTCGAACTCGAATTGCACACTTAAGTGTAGCTACGCTATAGGGCTCTTCCAAGGGGCGCCTTGTGCAAGCCAAACGTGAAGCTAACTGGCATGCTGACGACCGTCACCTGCACCCGTAGCACGTGTTCAATATCCGCAGGCCAAAGCCGCTCAGCCATGCGCAGCCTCAGCCCTGTAGCGCCTCCAACACCACCTCCCCAATGGCCAGCGAGGCCGTGAGCCCGGGCGATTCGATGCCCAGCAGGTTCACCAGCCCGGGCACGCCGTGCTGCGCCGGGCCGTCGATGCGGAAGTCCAGATTCGGTGCGTCGGGCCCCGCGAGCTTGGGGCGGATGCCGGCGTAGCCCGGTTGCAGAGCGCCGTCGGGCAGCGCAGGCCAGTAGCGCCGCACTTCGGCGTAGAAGGCATCAGCGCGCCTCGGGTCCACGGTGTAGTCGATCTCGTTCACCCACTGCACGTCGGGCCCGAATCGGGCCTGACCCTGCAGGTCCAGTGTCAGGTGCACGCCCAGCCCGCCCGGCTGCGGCACGGGGTAGATCAGGCGCTGGAAGCGCGGCCGGCCCGACAGCGTGAAGTAGTGGCCCCTTGCGTAATGGGCGCGCGGCACGTGGCGGGCGTCCAGTCCCTCGATGCAGGCCGCCACGTCGGGCGCGTGCAGGCCGGCGGCGTTGATGAGGGTGCGGGCTTGCCAGGTGGTCATGGCGGTGTCCTCCAGGGCTTGGTCGGGCGCCAGCGTCTGCACCTCGATCCCAAACCCGCCATCCACCACCCGGGCCCTGGCCACCCGGGAGTGGAAGGCGAACACGGCGCCTGCGTGCTCGGCGTCGCCCTGCAGCGCCAGCATGAAGGCGTGCGAGTCGATGATGCCGGTGGACGGCGAGAGCAGGGCGCCCACGCACTCGATCTCCGGCTCCAGCGTCTGCGCCTCCTGGCGGCTGAGCGGGGTGAGATCGCCTACGCCGTTGGCGGCGGCCTTGGCGCGGATGTCGGCCAACGTGGCGAGTTGGGCCGCCTCGGTGGCGACGATCAGCTTGCCGCAGCGCCGGTGCGGCACACCGTGCTTGGCGCAGTAGGCGTACAGCGCCTGCTTGCCCTGCACGCACAGCCGGGCTTTGAGCGAACCCTTCGGGTAGTAGATGCCGGCGTGGATGACCTCGCTGTTGCGCGAGCTGGTGGCGGTGCCGATGCCTTCGGCTGCCTCCAGCACCACCACTTCACGTCCGGCCAGCGCCAGGGCACGCGCCACCGCCAGGCCCACCACGCCCGCGCCCACCACCACACAGTCCAGGCTCTCGTCCATGGCTTGATTTTGCCCACGCCTGGGCGGCTGCCGTTCACACATCTTTACCGCGGGCGCAAGGAGCCGACACGCAAGGCGCGCAACATGCCTCTACCGTCAATCCCTCCTGAAGGAACCATCGTGAACCTGAAGCCTTTGTCAACCCACCCTGTCGAGCGCCGCCACCTGTCGGCGCCCTTGTCCCGCCTCATGTTGTCCAGCCTCCTGATTTTGGGTGCGGCCTTCTCCGCCTTGGCCGTGCAGGCCCAGCCCATGCCCCCTGGCGCCCCCGGTGGGCCGGGTGCTCACCGCCACGCGATGATGGGCGGTGAGCACGGCCACCACGGTGGCGGCATGGACATCAAGTGGTCTGGCCGCATGCTGGACGCCGTCAAGGCCACGCCGGAGCAGCGCGCCCAGATCCAGAAGATCATGGAAGGCGCCCGCACCGACCTGCAGGCCCAGCGCGAGGCAGGCAAGGCCCTGCGGGGTCAGCTCATGCAG
>CAISJH010000804.1 GCA_903885585.1 uncultured beta proteobacterium | reverse complement strand
GTGTTCGACGCCGACACGGTGCTGGCGCGCATCCAGGCCGACCGCATCAGCTTCCTGCCCGGGCCGCCGACGCTGTTCCTGACCATGCTGGCGCACCCGCGGCTGAAGGACTTCGACATCTCCAGCCTGAACGCCGCCGTCACGGGCGCGGCCAGCGTGCCGCCGGTGTTGATCGAGCGCATGCGCAGCGACCTGGGCATCCGCCATGTCACCACCGCCTATGGACTGACCGAGTGCGGCGGCTGCGCCACCGTGTGCGACCCGGCCGACGACGCCCAGACCATCGCCCACACCTGCGGCAAGGCGCTGCCCGGCACCGAGGTGATCTGCGCCGATGCACAGGGCCGGCCCGTACCGCCGGGGGAGCCGGGCGAGGTGCTGCTGCGCGGTTACCACGTCATGCAAGGCTACTTCGAGGACGAGGCGGCCACGCGCGAGGCCATCGACCCCCAGGGCTGGCTGCACACCGGTGACGTGGGGGTGATGGACGAGCGCGGCTATCTGCGCATCACCGACCGCCTGAAGGACATGTTCATCACGGGCGGCTTCAACGTCTACCCCGCCGAGGTGGAGCGCCTGCTGAGCCCGCACCCGGCCATTGCCCAGGTGGCGGTGATCGGCGTGCCTGAGGAGCGCATGGGCGAGGTGGGTTGCGCCTTTGTGGTGCACAAGCCCGACGCGCAGGCGGCCGCGGTCACCGCCGAGGACCTCATCGCCTGGGCCCGCCAGCACATGGCCAACTACAAGGTGCCACGGCAGGTGCGCTTTGTCGACACGCTGCCGGTCAACGCCTCCAACAAGGTGGACAAGAAGGTGCTGCGGGCGCTGTGAAGCCCGTGACCTCGTCGCCCGCGCCCAGGAATGCGCTGTCGCCCGCTCTATCGTCTGCTCTGTCGCCTGTCGCTCGGACCCCCATGAACGCATTGCTCCAACCCCTGACCCTGGGCGACCTCACGCTGCGCAACCGCATCGTCATGGCGCCCATGACCCGCAACCGCGCTGCGCCCGATGGCGTGCCTGGGGAGGCCATGGCGCGCTACTACGGCCAGCGTGCAGGCGCGGGCCTGATCGTGGCCGAGGGCACCTGGCCCTGCGCCGAGGGCCAGGCCTACTGTCGCCAACCCGGCATCGCCAGTGGCGAGCAGGTGGCTGGCTGGCGCCGTGTCACCGACGCGGTGCACGCCGCGGGCGGCCTGATCGTGCTGCAAATCATGCACGGCGGGCGTATTGGCAGCCACCACATCAAGCCCGCCGGGGTGGCCACGCTGGCGCCCAGCGCCTTGCAGGCCGTGGGCGAGGTGTGGACCGACGCCGCCGGCCTGCAGCCCTACGACCTGCCGCAGGAAATGTCCGCCGAACAGGTGCGCACCGCCATCCAGGCCCATGGCGATGCGGCCGCGCGGGCGATGGAGGCCGGCTTCGACGGCGTGGAGCTGCACGGCACCAGCGGTTACCTGCCCATGCAGTTCCTCAGCTCGTCCACCAACCGGCGCAGCGACGAATGGGCTGGCAGCGCCGCAGCACGCGCGGGTTTCATGACGGCCTGTCTGCGTGCCATGGGCCAAGCCGCCGGCCTGGGCCGCGTCGGCCTGCGCCTGAACCCTGGCAACACCTACAACGACACCGCAGACGAGGACTCTGCCGCCACCCATGCCGAGGCCGTGCGCCAGGCGGCACAGCTGGGCATAGGCTGGATGCACATGATGCGCGCGCCGGTGCCGCATATCGACGCCTTTGCGATGGCCCGCGAGCACTTTGCCGGCCCGGTGATCGTCAATGACGGCTTCTCGCCCGAAACCGCGGCGGCGGCCATCGAAGGCGGCATGGCCGATGCCGTGGCCTTTGGGCGCCACTTCATCGGCAACCCCGATCTGTTGGACCGCATCCGCCACGGTTGGCCGCTGGCCCGGTTCGACCGCAAGACGCTGTACACCCCAGGCGAGGCGGGCTACGCCGACTACCCGCCGTACGCGGCAGCCTGAATCCAAGCCACCCGCTGGTGCGCACAAATCCGGCGGCCTGAACGTGTTCCCTGCCGCGGCGCCTGCGGCCAGCCGCCCGTTAGTCCCTTAGGACGATGCCACCCGGCGCCCCGGCCGGGAACATGCAGGCTCCAGGGGTGCGGGTCGGCCGCACCACCGCGCAGTGAGCCGAGGGCAGCAGACGATGAACATCCGGGGACTGGCGTACGTGGTGGCGCAGACCACCGACACCGCAAAGTGGAAGGCCTATGCCGAGAACGTGCTGGGCATGATGGCCCTGCCCGGGCCGGCCGATGGTCTGCGCATCAAGATGGACGAGCGGCAGTTCCGCATCGCGGTGGAACGGGGTACGCGCGATGCCTACACGGCCTCAGGTTGGGAAGTCGGCAGCGCGCAGGACTTTGATGCCGCCGTGCAGACCCTGCAGGCCCATGGCGTGGCTCATGAGCGGGGTGACGCCGCCCTGTGCGAGGCGCGCTGTGTCCAGGCCCTGGTGGCGTTCCAGGACCCGTCGGGCAACCGCCACGAGGTGGTATGGGGCTTCAAGAGCGACTTCACCCGCTTCAACTCGCCCATCGGCGTGCCGCGCTTCATCACGGGCGACATTGGCATGGGCCACACCGTGCTGCCGGCGCCCAACTTCGAGGCCACGCGCGCGTTCGCCAACGAGGTCATGGGCTTTGGCCTGTCGGATATCTTCAACTTCAAGCCGGCTGGTGACGGCGGGCCGGTGGTGCCCATCCACTTCCTGCACTGCGCCAATGCGCGCCACCACAGTCTGGCGCTCGCGGCCTTCCCGGTGGAGGCAGGCTGTGTGCACATCATGGTGGAGGTGGACGATGTGCCCGAGGTAGGCCGGGCGCTGGACCGCATGCGCGAGCACCAGGTGCTGCAGACGGCCACGCTGGGCCAGCACACCAACGACCGCATGATCTCGTTTTACATGCGTACGCCCTCGGGCTTCGACGTCGAAGTGGGCTGCGGAGGCGCGGTCATCGACTGGAACGCCCACATCGCCCACGAGTTCACCAAGGTCAGCCTCTGGGGGCATGACTTCTCGGTGGGTAACGCCACACGCGCTTGAGCGCCCGACCCATGACCGACAAACTGATGAGCGCCGCCGACGTGGTGGCGCAGCTGCGCGATGGCATGACGCTGGGCATTGGCGGCTGGGGCCCGCGGCGCAAGCCGATGGCGCTGGTCCGCGAGTTGCTGCGCAGCCCTGTGAAGGACCTGACGCTGGTGGCCTATGGCGGCGCCGACGTGGGCATGCTCTGCGCCGCCGGCAAGGTGCGCAAGCTGGTGTTCGCCTTCGTCTCGCTGGACTTCATCCCGCTGGAGCCCTACTTCCGCCAGGCGCGGCAGGCCGGCGCCATCGAGGTGGCCGAGTTGGACGAGGGCCTGCTCATGCTGGGCCTGAAGGCTGCGGCCATGCGCTCGCCGTTCATTCCCACCCGCGTGGGTTTGGGCACCGACCTGCTCAAGCACAACCCCATGCTCAAGCTGATCGACTCGCCCTTTGACGACCGGCAGTGGGTGGCCATGCCCGCCTTGCCGCTGGACGCCGCGCTGCTGCACGTCGACCGTGCCGACCGTCGCGGTGTGTGCCAGGTGAAGGGGCCAGACCTGTACATGGACGACCTGTTTGCCCGTGCCGCCGCGCGCACCTACGTGAGCTGCGACGAGCTGGTGGACAGCGCCTTCTTCGCCGAGAGTGAAGAGGCCCGCTACGTGCACTGGGAGCGTGCCCAGACCACGGGCGTGGTGCACCTGCCCGGCGGCGCCCACCCCAGCAGTTGCGCACCGCTGTACGGGCACGACGCACGCCACTTCAAGGACTACGCCGCCAGTGCGCGCGAGCCCGGCGGCTGGGCCCAGTACGTGGAACGCTACGTGGCCTGCACCGAGGCCGAGTACCTCGAGCGCGTAGGCGGGCTGGACGCCATCCGCCGCCTACCCTTGCCCGTGTACTGAGAGATTGCCCCATGACCGTTTCCACCACGACCGCCGCGGCCACCCCCGCCGTCCCCGACACCACCCTGGTCGATACCCTGATCTGCGCCGCGGCCCGCGCCTGGCAGGCCGATGGCGAGGTGCTGGCCACCGGCATCGGCATCGTGCCGCGCCTGGCCGCCAGCCTGTGCAAGCTGTCGCTGAACACCGACCTGATGATGACCGACTCCGAGGCCTGGCTGGTGCAAGAGCCCGTGCCCATCGGGCCGCGGGGCGGCTACAAGGTCCAGCGGGAAAGCCACATGGGCTTTGCACGCATCTTTGACAACGTGTGGGGCGGCAAGCGCCACGCGATGGTGGGCCCCACGCAGATCGACCGCTTCGGCCAGGCCAACATCTCCATGATCGGCGCCGACTACGCGCGCCCCAAGTCGATGATGCTGGGCGTGCGCGGCTTCCCCGGCAACTCGATCAACCACGCCAACTCCTTCTTCGTGCCCAACCACTCGCCCAAGGTCTTCCCGGCCGCTGAGGTGGACATGGTGGCCTCGGCCGGCTACAACCCGGGGCGTCTGGCGCGAGGCTGGAGCCTGGACGAGATCGACATCCGTCTGGTCATCACCAACCTGGCCGTGCTGGACTTTGGCGGCCCTCAGCGCCAGATGCGCCTGGTGAGCCTGCATGCGGGCGTCAAGGCCGAGCAGGTGCAGGCCGCCACCGGTTTTGCGCTGCACATCCCGGCTGACGTGCCGCAGACGGCCGCCCCCACGCCCGAAGAGCTGGCGTTGATCGCCCGGCTGGACCCGCACGGCCTGCGCGCCAGCGTGCTGGCTGTCTGAGCGCCACCCGCAGCCCGCGAAAGGACCGCACGATGAGCAATGACCCTGGAGACCGCTTCGTCCAGCGTGAAGACCGCTCGGTCTACGAGACGGCCGAGCCGGTGTTGTACGAGGCGCGTGACGGCATCGCCCGCATCACGATGAACCGGCCGCAGTTCAACAACGCCCAAAACTCGCAGATGACCTACGCGCTGGACGCCGCCCTGCGGCGCGCCACCGACGACGATGCGGTCAAGGTCATCGTGCTGGCGGGTGCAGGCAAACATTTCAGCGCCGGCCACGACATCGGCACGCCGGGCCGTGACATCGACAAGCCTTTCGAGCGCCAGAGCTTGTGGTGGGACCACACCAACAAGCCCGGCGGCGAGCAGTACTTCGTGCGCGAGCAGGAGGTGTACCTGGGCATGTGCCGGCGCTGGCACGACATCCCCAAGCCCACCATCGCCATGGTGCAGGGCGCCTGCAT
>CAISJH010000803.1 GCA_903885585.1 uncultured beta proteobacterium | reverse complement strand
CGTGCAGCAGATCGCCCGCGGCGCAACGATTCTGGCAGTGCGGGTCTGGCCGGCCAAGGACTACAGCCGCGTCACCATCGAGTCCGACACCGGCCTGAAAACCAAGACCTACTTCATTGCCGAGCCGCCGCGCCTGGCCGTGGACATCGAAGGCATCGACCTGATCCCGGCGCTACGCGAGCTGGTGGCCAAGGTCAAGCCCGACGACCCGAACATCTCCGGCATCCGTGTCGGACAGAACGCGCCGGGCGTGGTGCGCCTGGTCATCGACCTCAAGCAGCACATGCTGCCGCAGGTGTTCACCCTGCCTCCGGTGGCCGCCTATCGGCACCGGTTGGTGCTGGATCTGTTTCCGCAGGTGGAGCGGGACCCGCTGCTGGCCTTGGTGCAGGAGCGCGAGCAGGCCTCTCGTCAGGCGGCCCAGGCCGTCAAGGATGCCCTGGGCGAGTTCATCGGCCGCGTGGAGCGCCCGCTGACCCCAACGCCCGCCGCCAGCGGACCGGCCACGATGACACCGGCTCCAGGTCCAGGTGCCGGGGCAGGCATGTCGCCCGGTGTGGCTGTGCAGACCCCGGCACCGCCGCCCGAGGCCGCCGCCCCCGGCTGGCCCGAGAGCGTGGACCGTCTGATCATCGTGGCGCTGGATCCCGGCCACGGCGGAGAGGACCCGGGCGCCATCGGGCCCACCGGGCTGCGCGAGAAGGACGTGGTGCTGCAGATCGCCCTGCAACTGCGCGACCGGCTCCATGAGCAGCGCGGCATGCGGGCCATGCTCACACGCGACGCGGACTTCTTCGTGCCCCTGCATGAGCGGGTGCGCAAGGCCCGGCGCGTGCAGGCCGACCTGTTCGTCTCCATCCACGCCGACGCCTTCATGCGGCCGGAGGCACGCGGCGGCAGCGTCTTTGCCCTGTCCACCGGGGCGGCCACCAGCACAGCCGCCAAGTGGATGGCCGACCGCGAGAACGCTGCCGACGTGGTGGGCGGGGTGAACGTGGCCGTCAAGGACACGCAGGTGCTGCGCGCCATGCTGGACATGAGCACCACGGCCCAGATCAAGGACAGCCTGCGCGTGGGCCAGGAGGTGCTCAGCCGGCTCGGCCGGGTAGGCCGCCTGCACAAGCCCCAGGTCGAGCAGGCGGGCTTTGCCGTGCTCAAGGCACCGGACATCCCCAGCATCCTGGTGGAGACCGCCTTCATCTCCAACCCCCAGGAGGAGGCCCTGCTGCGTGACAACGCCTGGCAGGCGCGTCTCGTGGAGGCCCTGGCCGAGGGCATACGCCGCTACTTCCTGAAGAATCCTCCCCTGGCGCGCCAACGCCGGGTTTGATCCGGCTGCAGCCGGCCGCGCGCCGACTTCAGAGTCTGGCCTGCCGGGCCCGCCAGGCGCCGAACAGCACGATCAGCCCAGGCACCAGGATGAAGGCCCAGATGATCTTGCTGAGGTGCTGCTGCACCAAGGGCAGGTTGCCGAACAGGTAACCCAACAGCGTCAGGCTGATCACCCAGATCAACGCGCCAACCACATTGAACGCCGTGAAGCGGGGCCGGTTCATCTCGGCCACCCCGGCCACGAAGGGCGCGAAGGTGCGGATGAACGGCATGAAGCGCGCCAGGATGATGGTGATGCCGCCCCAGCGCTCGTAGAAAGCATGGGCCTGTTCAAAGGCACGCTTGTTGAAGAACCGACTCTGTTCCCAGGACCATACCCGGGGCCCGACATGACGGCCGATGAGGTAGTTGGTCTGGTCACCCAGCACGGCGGCCAGAATGAGCAGTGCCATCGCCAGCGGCAGGCTCATCAACCCCACGCCGCACAGCGTGCCCACCACGAAGAGCAGCGAGTCTCCAGGCAGAAAGGGCATGACCACCACGCCCGTCTCCACAAAGACGATCAGGAACAGCAGCGCGTACACCCAGGCGCCATACGCCTGGACGAAAGCCGCCAGGTGCTTGTCGACATGCAGGATGAAGTCGACCAGAAAGACGATGAGATCCATGCCTGCGATTATCGGGACCCGCTTCCTACAATCAGATTGATGGACTCAGCATCTGCGCCAACTCCCAGGCGCCCGATCCAGGAACTGCCCGACGAACTTGTCAGCCAGATCGCCGCCGGCGAGGTGGTGGAGCGCCCGGCGTCGGTGGTGCGCGAACTGGTGGACAACGCCCTCGATGCCGGTGCCAGGCACATCACGGTGAGGCTCGTGGCGGGTGGCGTGCGCAGCATCACGGTAGAGGATGATGGCGGCGGCATTCCTGCACAGGAACTGCCACTGGCGCTCAAGCGCCACGCCACGAGCAAGATCCGTGACCTGCAGGAACTGGAGCGCGTGGGCACCATGGGGTTTCGCGGCGAGGCCCTGGCCGCCATCTCCAGCATTGCCGACCTCTCCCTGACCAGCCGCACGGCCGATGCCCCCCACGCCTTCCGGCTGGACGCGCGCAGCGGCGAGCTGCAACCGGCCGCCCGTGCCACCGGCACCTCCGTGGAGGTGCGCGAGCTCTTCTTCAGCACGCCGGCACGGCGCAAGTTTCTCAAGACCGATGCCACGGAACTGGCGCACGCCCTGGAAGCCGTGCGCCGGCATGCGCTGGCGCGCCCGGATGTGGGGTTTTCTGTCTGGCACGAGGGCCGGATGGTGGCGCAGTGGCGTGCCGCGCCCCACGACCAGCGCCTGGGTGACGTGCTGGGAGTCGACTTCCTGCACGCCAGCCGGCCCGTGGACAGCACCCAGGGTCCTTTGTTGCTTCAAGGCCGCGCCGGTCAGCCTGAGGCGGCGCGCAATCGGGCCGACCAGCAATTCCTCTTCGTCAACGGGCGCTATGTGCGCGACCGCCTGGTGTCTCACGCGGTGCGCGCGGCCTATGAAGACCAGCTGCATGGCAGTCGGCAGCCGGCCTACGTGCTGTTCCTGCAGATTGCTCCTGAGCTCGTGGACGTGAATGTCCACCCGACCAAGATCGAGGTGCGCTTTCGCGACGGGCGGGCCGTGCATCAGGCGGTGCAGCGGGCGGTGGAAGCGGCGCTCGCCCCCACCCGCGCAACCAGCTTGCTTGCTGCCGACCCAGCCGCCGCCGCGGACAGCCACGAGGTGCGCGAGGCTGCCCCTGCCTGGCCGCGTCCAGACCGGCTGGCCGGCAGCGGTGGCTTGCCGGCGTGGTCGGCCCTGCGGCTGGGTTTCGCGCCTTCGCCGCCAGCCTTTCAGGCACCAGACCCGGGCGAGCCTGCCTCGGCACAGCCCTCGGCTCCTGCCGCTGCCACGTGGCCCCAACCGGTTCATCCTCAAACCACACCCACGGACGACCTGCCTCTGGGCCGTGCCATCGCGCAGGTGGCCGGGGTCTACGTGCTGGCCGAGAACGCCCACGGGCTGGTGGTGGTGGACATGCACGCCGCGCACGAACGCATCGTCTACGAGCGGCTCAAACAGGCGGCGGACACCGGGCGGCCGCTGCCGTCGCAGCCGCTGCTCATCCCCCACACCCTGTCGGCCACGCCCGCCGAGGTAGCTACCGTGCAGGAAGAGTCCAAAGCGCTGGCCGCCTTGGGGCTGGAGGTGGACGTCCTGGGCCCGGCCACGCTGGCGGTGCGCAGCCGCCCTGCGGCCCTGCCCGAGGCCGACCTCACCGAGCTCACCCGCTCGGTGCTGGCTGAACTGCAACAGGTGGGCTCCAGCCGCGTGGTGCAACGGGCACGTGACGAGTTGCTCGCAACCATGGCCTGCCACGCCGCCGTGCGCGCCAACCGCCGTCTGACGCTGACGGAGATGGACGCCCTGCTACGCGACATGGAAGCCACCGAACGCGCCGACACCTGCAACCACGGCCGCCCCACCTGGCGCCAAGTGACCCTCAAGGATCTGGACAGCCTGTTCCTGCGCGGAAGGTGAACCTCTGACGATCCTTGTCAGGGCTTGGTGGCGGGTTGCCCTTCCACTTCGCCATGGGGCAATGTGCCGGCCTTGTTGGCGGCAGCAGTCTCCTTCTTGACGTCAGCACGCTTGACGGTGCTGACCTTGGCCTTGGCCTTGTCGGGAGCGACCGCGCTGTTGTCTTGCCCGGACTCACCGTGTTCAATCCGGTGGGCCTTGTTGGCGGCTGCCGCCTCCTTCCTCACCTCGGTACGCGACACCGTGCTCTGCCGCGCCTTGGTCTTGTCTGGCGGCGCTGCGCTGCTGTCCCCCGCCTCTCCATGTTCTAGTCGGTGGGCCTTGTTCGCCTCTGCCGTTTCCTTCTTGATCTGAGCGCGGTCAGGCGCCGAAGCGGCCTGTCCGGCGGGGGCCTTGCCGCTGGACTGCGCGAAGCTGTGCGGCGTGACGGTGGTCAGGACGGCGACAAGGGGCAAGGCGGCAATCCAGAGGGTGTGCTGAGTCTTCATATGGGGCCTCAAGAGGTTGGGAAAGGACGCTGATATGGCGCCAACTGGCCGACATGGTGGTGCGTGCCGGTGGGGAGCCGATTGAGCGGACGCAAGTGGTGTGACAGCAAGCACGATCGACTCAGCAGCCCGTGCACAGGCGGCGGCGTGATCCAATGCCGTTCATGACATCGCGCCCCCGCATCGGACTCAAGCCGGACTCCCCGCCGCGGGACCCTCGCCGGCCCACGGTGCGGGGCCATACGCAGCCCCGCGCGCGAGGAGCCGCCGCGCAAACGCAGCCAACGCCGCAAACGCCGCAAACGCCGCAAACGCCGCCGGTGCCGCCGGCGCCGTCAAGGCGAGCGGTTCCAGAACGGCTTCCAGTCGCAGCAACACCGGCGCGCGTCCCCGCCAACGCGCCCGCCGCCGCACGGCCAGCGGCTGAAGCGGGGTCGGGCATCCGCCTTTCCAAGGTGATGGCCGAGCGTGCCATCGCCTCGCGGCGGGAAGCGGATGAGTGGATCGAAGCGGGGTGGGTGCGCGTGGACGGGCGGCTGGCCGCCCTGGGCCAACGCATCCGCGGTGACGAGCGTATCGACATCGACCCCGCAGCCCGCCAGGAACAAGGGCGGCGCGTGACCGTCCTGCTGCACAAGCCGCTGGGCTTCGTCAGCGGCCAGGCCGAGGACGGACACGAGCCTGCCGCTGTTCTGGTGACGGCCGATCGGCGTTGGGCTGAAGACCGTGGGCGACCTTGGCACCCTGGTCATGGCCGGGGTCTCGCGCCAGCCGGTCGTCTGGACCTGGACTCCACCGGGCTGCTGGTGCTGACGCAGGATGGCCGCATCGCCCGGCACCTGATCGGCGAGGACTCCGACGTCGAGAAGGAGTACCTGGTGCGCGTGGCGCCCATGGGGCCCAGTTCATTCCGTGAGAACGGTCTGGACCTTCTGCGCCATGGCCTGATGCTGGACGGCCGGCCGCTGCGCCCTGCCAAGGCCAGCTGGGCCAACGAAGATCAGCTGCGCATCGTGCTTCGCGAAGGCCGCAAGCGCCAGGTACGGCGCATGTGCGAGCTGGTCGGCCTCAAGGTGCTTTCGCTCAAGCGGGTGCGCATCGGCAGCGTGCTGCTGGGCAAGCTGCCTCCGGGTCAATGGCGCTACCTGCGGGATGACGAGCGCTTCTGAGCGGCGCGTGCCGGCGCCCTCGGACGCCGTCGTCGCGGTGACGCTGGCCTTGCTGCTGGGCCTGCAGCCCGTCACCACCGACCTGTACCTGCCCGGCCTGCCCGCGCTGTCAGCCGAGTTTGGAGGCGCCATCGGCGCCGCCCAGCTCACCCTCTCGAGCCTGATCCTGGCGTTTGGGTTCGGACAGCTGCTGCTGGGGCCGGTGTCTGACCGCTTTGGGCGACGGCCCGTACTGTTGTCAGGCCTGGGGCTCTATATGGTGGGCACGGTCTGCAGCGCGCACGCCACGGGCATGGAGGCGCTGATCTTCGGTCGCGTGCTGCAGGGCGTGGGTCTGGCGGCCTCGGTGGTGTGCGGTCGCGCCATGGTGCGCGACCTCTACGATCCGCTGCGCGGCACGGTGGTCATGAGCCGGGGCCAGTCAGGGCTGGGGCTCTTCGCCTTGGCGAGCCCGCTGCTGGGCGGTGTGCTGGCGGGCACGCTGGGCTGGCGTTGGGCGCTGGCCACCACGGGGATCGTGGCGGCCGTGGCCCTCGCACTGGTGGCCTGGCGCCTGCCCGAGACGCTGCGCCAGCGCAACCCCCTGGCCCTGCAGCCGGCCGGCATGGCCCGCACCTGGGGCGGAATGCTGCGCCACCCCACCTTCCAGGCGTGGTCTCTGCTGCTGATGTTCAGCTATGGCGGGCTCTACACCTTCCTGGCCAGCAGTTCCTTCGTCTACATCGAGGTGCTGGGCACCTCCAAGCCGGTGTACGGCCTGTTCCTGGCCAGTGCATCGGTGGCCTACCTGGCCGGCACCATCGTCTGCCGCCGGTGGATCGCGCGGCATGGCATCAGCCGCACGGTGCAGCGCGCAGCGGCCTGCAGCCTGGCGGGCGGGCTGGGCATGGCAGCGCTGTCCTGGGGCGGTGTCATCAGCCCGTGGGCGATCTGCATCCCGCAGATGGTCTTCAACTTCGGGCACGGCATGCACCAGCCTTGTGGGCAGGCGGGCGTGGTCGGACCGTTTGCGCAAGCTGCGGGAGCGGCGTCAGCCCTGTCGGGCTTCATGTCCGCTGCTGCGGCCTTCTTGATCGGTCAGTGGCTGGGCCGTGCCATTGACGGTACCGTGTTCCCGCTGACGCAGACCCTGGCCGTGTTCTCGGTGCTCACCGCCGCGGTGGCCTGGACTCTGGTCCGGCGGCATGGCGAACCCCCATCACGCTGAATCCCGCGTGAACACACGCTGAATGCGACCCGCCGACCACACGCCTGCCATGCCTGCCAAGCCTGTTCTCGCCATCGCCGGGCCCACCGCCAGCGGCAAGAGCGCGGCCGCCATGGCCGTGGCCCGCGCCCTGGCACCGCATCAGCACGTGGAGATCATCAGCGTGGACTCGGCCCTGGTCTACCGTGGCATGGACATCGGCACAGCCAAGCCCACACCCGCCGAGCAGGCCGAGGTGCCCCACCACCTCATCGACTTGATCGACCCGGCGCAGGCCTACTCGGCTGCGCGCTTTGTCGCCGACGCCCGACGCTTGATCGCCGAGATCGAGCGCCGAGGCGCCCTGCCGCTGCTGGTGGGCGGCACCATGCTGTACCTCAAGGCACTGCGCGACGGCCTGGATGCCATGCCCTCAGCCGACCCCGACGTGCGCGCGGCCCTGGATGCGCAGGCCGCCGAGCAGGGCTGGCCCGCCCTGCATGCCGAATTGGCACGGGTGGACCCGGCCACCGCCGCGCGCCTGGCGCCCCACGACGCGCAACGCATCCAGCGGGCGCTGGAGGTCTGGCGACTCACGGGCAGGCCCCTGTCAACGTGGCACGCCCAACCAGGCGGCTCGGCGCAGGGCCTGCCCTTGCAACTGATCGCCCTGGAGCCGGTATCGCGCGCCTGGCTGCACGAGCGCATTGCTCAGCGCTTTGACGCCATGCTGGCTGCAGGCTTCCTGGACGAGGTGCGTGCCCTGCGGGCCAGCACAGAACTTCATCCTGACCTGCCCTCGATGCGCTGCGTGGGTTACCGCCAGGCCTGGGAGGCGCTGGACCAAGAACCGGCGCTGGCGGCGGGCTCGCGCGGTTGGGCGGCGTTTCGAGAAGCAGGCATCGCCGCCACCCGGCAGCTCGCCAAGCGCCAACTGACCTGGCTGCGCTCCATGCCTGACCGACAGGTGGTGGCCTGCGACGCGCCGGGGCTGGAGGACCATGTGATCGAGGCCATTCGGTCAGCGCGCTGAGCGTCGGCCATCACCGACAAGACCTGCTGGACTCTCCCGGGGCACCGCCAGCCTCAAGGCTGAACAGGCGTCGCGCGCGGCAGCGGCATGCCGCGGCGAACCATTTCCTCGCGCAGCAGGTCGGGCCGGTCGGTGACGATGCCGTCCACACCCATGTCCATCAGCCGGGCCATCTGGGCCGTGTCGTTGACTGTCCAGGCCAGCACGGTCAGGCCCAGGGCTTTGGCCTCCTTGAGCAGCGCGGGGGTGAGGTCAGCAAAATGGACCGACCAGATGCGGCCGCCGGCGGCGCGCACCATCTTCGGCACCGAGCCATGGTCGCTGTAACGGATGCCGGCCGTCCAGGCTGAGGCCTGGGCAGAGCCCGCGCCGATGTTGTCCAGCCATCGCTGCTGAGCGCTGAGGTAGACGGTGCCGATCTCGGGCGCCTCGGCCTGCACCACCTTCAGCGTGCGCCAGTCGAAGGATAGGATGGTGGTGCGCGACGCCACGCCGGCCTCGCGAACGGCGGCGATCAGGGCCCGCGCGAAGGGTTCCGGGGCCAGCGTGGCCTCAGGAGCGTTAGGAAACACCTTGGTCTCCAGGGCGAAGCGCACCTGTTCATTGCCGGACTTGCGCACCAGCGCGAACAGTTCGGCCAGCGTGGGCAGGCGGGTGCCGTCCACCGGTTGCTGTGCCGAGAAGGTCTGGGCATAGCGGCTGGCCGGGTTGATGCGGCCAACGTCATAGCGTTGAAGCTCCGCCCAGGGGGTCTGCACGATCAGGGGCCCGCGGCCGCTGAGGAAGGCGCCGTCCGGCCCGCGCGTGATGTCAGGGTTGAGCGAGGGGTCGTGCGAGATCACCAGCACGCCATCGCTCGTGATCGCGATGTCGGTCTCCAGCGTGGTCACGCCGATCGACAAGGCGCGGGCGAAAGAAGGCAAGGTGTTTTCAGGAAGGAGCCCTCGGGCCCCGCGGTGGCCCTGCAGATCAAAGGCCCATCCAACAGAACCTGCCAGGCTGAGGATGAACACGAGAAGCGTCTTCAATCGCATGATGTCTCCATGACCCGCCGCAGGCGCAAGGCGGCCTGCGCAGGCATCATGCACCGATGATGCTCGAGATCCAAGGCCTGACCAAACGATACGGCGACGCCTGCGTCTTCAGCGGTGTGGACCTGCAGGTGGCACCAGGGGAGTTCGTGGCCCTGCTGGGCGAATCCGGCGTGGGCAAGTCCACCTTGCTGAACTGCATTGCCGGGCTGGATGACGCGGACAGCGGGCGCATCAGCCTGGCCGGTGCAGACGTGGTCGCGCTCGACGCCGACGGCCGCGCACGGCTGCGGCGCGAGCGGCTGGGCTTTGTCTTCCAGGCCTTCCACGTGCTGCCGCACCTGAGCGTGGCCGACAACGTGGCCCTGCCCTTGCGCCTGCTGGGCCGGTTGGGCACCGCGCAGATGCAGCGCGTCAGCGCGCTGCTGCAGGCCGTGGGGCTGGAAGGCCTGGGCGCTCGCCTGCCCGCCCAGCTCTCGGGTGGGCAACTGCAGCGCGTGGCCATCGCGCGGGCGCTGGTGCACGAGCCGGCGCTGATCCTGGCCGATGAACCCACCGGCAACCTGGACCCGTCCACCGCCACGCGCGTGCTGGACTTGCTGCTAGAACAGGCACGGCGCAGCCACGCGGCCTGCCTGCTGGTGACGCACTCCCAGGCCGCGGCTGACCGGGCTGACCGCGTGCTGCGGCTGACGCCGCGAGGCGTGGAGCCGGCCGCCGCAGGCCCGCGTGGCGCCTGAGGCAGGCCACGCCGCAGCCCGATGACAGCACCCACGCCGCCGTTGACAGGTGCCCCACACGGGCCAGGGGCCTGGCGCGCCTGGGTGTCCTTGCTGCCTCTGGTGCTGCGGGAATGGCAGCACCACCCCTGGCGGCACGCCATGGCTGCACTGGCGGTGGCCTTGGGCGTGGCGCTGGCCTGGTCGGTGCACCTGATCAACGTCTCCGCCCTGGCAGAGTTCTCGGCCGCAGTGCGATCGGCCAACGGCGAGCCCGATGCCGTGCTCCGGGGCCCCAAAGAAGGCTTCGATGACCGCCTGCTGGACGCCGTGGCAAGCCTGCCGGGCGTGGCCGTGGCCAGCCCGGTGGTGGAGGTGGACACCTACGCGGCATCGGGCGCCCTGGCGGACCCTCCGGCCCCTGCACCCTCGGGCGCGTCCTCGTCGGTCCCCTCGGGGCTTGTTTCGCGGATGCCTGTACGCCTGATCGGGCTGGACGCGCTCACCGCAGCCACCCTGACCCCGGGCGCCCTGCCCCGCCCAGCCGAGGGCCAGGGACGGCTGGCTGCCATCGATCCCGCGTTGGCCTTCGTCAACGCGTCAGCGCGCGACCGCCTGTCATTGCGCGACGGGCAGGCCCTGCGCCTGCAGACGGGCCCGCGCTGGCAAAGCCTGCAGGTGGGCGGCAGTGTGGCCGCCGGGGGTACCCCGCTGGTGGTGGTGGACATCTCGGCCGCCCAGTCGGTGTTTGGCCTGGAGGGACGGATCCACCGCATCGACCTGCGGCTGGAGCCTGGGGTAACAGCGGCCTCGCTGCAGGCGAGCCTGCCGCCGGGCCTGGCCATCGTCCCCGCTGACGAGGCCGAGCAGCGGGTGTCCCACCTGTCGCGGGCCTACCGGGTCAACCTCACGGTGCTGGCGCTGGTGGCGCTGTTCGTAGGAGCTTTTCTGGTCTATTCGGTGGTGAGCCTCTCGGTCGCGCAGCGCACGCCGTCGCTGGCGCTGCTGGGCGTGCTGGGCTTGACGGCCGGTGAGCGGCGGGCGCTGGTGCTGGCCGAGTGCGGGCTGCTGGGTCTGGCCGGCAGCGCCGCCGGGCTGGCGCTGGGCAGCGCCATGGCGGCGGGCGCGCTGCGTTGGCTGGCGGGAGATCTGGGCGGGGGTTACTTTCCGGGCATTGCCCCCCCGCTGCGCGTGGACGTTTGGGGCTTGGCCGGCTTCGGCCTGCTAGGGGTGGCCTCGGCGCTGGTGGGAGGCTGGGTGCCTGCGCAGCGCGCCCAGCAACTGCAGCCCGCACTGGCGCTCAAGGGCCTGGACTCGCCCACGATGCGCCCGCCCCGCGTCGCCCCCGCTTTGGCGCTGGTGGCGGGCGGTGTCTTGCTGGCGCTGGCACCGCCCGTGGGCGGCCTGCCCGTGGCCGCCTACGCCAGCGTGGCCGCGCTGCTGCTGGGCGGGGTGGCCCTGGTGCCGGTGGCGGTGGAGGCTCTGCTGCGCGTGGCGCCCGCCGCATCGGGCGCCCTGGCCCATCTGGCGCTGCAACGCGCTCGCTTTCAACGACACACCGCCACCGCCGCGGTGGCCGGTGTGGTGGCCAGCCTGGCGCTGTCGGTCGCGCTGACGGTGATGGTGACCAGCTTTCGCCAGGGCGTGGCCACCTGGCTGGACAGCGTGCTGCCGGCCGACCTCTACGCCCGCACAGCCAGCAACAGCGCCGCCAGCGAGCAGGCCTGGCTGGATGCAGGCTTTGTGGCACAGGTGCAGGCCCTGCCGGGGGTGCGACGGGTGGAGGCCTCGCGCACAAGGACGTTGCAGTTGGCGCCGGCCAGACCGGCGGTGGCGCTGGTGGCGCGCGAGCTGGCCGACCCCGCAGCCGCCCTGCCGCTGCTGGAGGCCCCCCTGCCGGCGCGCGAGGGGCAGGTGGGCGTGTTCGTCAGCGAGGCCATGGTGTCGCTGTATGGCGCCACACCCGGCAGCGTGCTGTCCTTGCCGCTGGACGGCAAGGTGGTGCCCACGGTGGTGCGGGGCGTCTGGCGCGACTACGCCCGGCAGTTCGGCGCAGTGGTGATGAGCCGGCAGGACTACCAGACGCTGACGGGCGACACCCGCCTCAATGACCTGGCCATCTGGCTGGCACTCGATGTGCAGGCCGGGCCAGACCAGCACTCCGGAGCGGCCAGCGGGCCCGCTCAGACCAAGGCGCAGCGCCAGGCGCAGGTGCAGCAAGGGCTCCAGCGGCTGGCACCCGAGCCCGGCATGCTGGAGTTTGCGGCCACGCCCGAATTGCGCGCGCTGTCCATGGCCATCTTCGACCGCAGCTTCGCGGTGACCTACTACCTGCAGGCGGTGGCCATCGGCATTGGCCTGATCGGCGTGGCCGCCAGCCTGTCGGCCCAGGTGCTGGCGCGGCGCAAGGAGTTCGGTCTGCTGTCACACCTGGGACTCACCGGCCGGCAGGTGGTGACCGTGGTGAGCGCCGAGACCCTGGCCTGGCTGGCCGCCGGCACGGCCGTGGGCCTGATGCTGGGCCTGGCCATCAGCGTGGTGCTGGTGCACGTGGTCAACCCCCAGAGCTTCCACTGGACCATGGAACTGGTGCTGCCCTGGGCCCGCCTGGCCCTGCTGTGTGCGGCCGTGGTGGCGGCCGGCACGCTGACGGCCGCCTGGACGGCACGGCGCGCCGCCTCTCGCAGCGCGGTGCTTTCGGTCAAGGAGGACTGGTAGGAACACTGTCTTACGTTAGTCAGAAAGTTGTTTACGGATTAAGAATACTGGATTAATATACAGTCTCTTAGAGACGAGTAGCGGATGGGGGTCCGGGGGAAGGAATGCGGGCGGTGCGGTCTGTGGATAACTCGGAGTTGGAACGACTCCGCTGCCTCTCGGCGCTCGATGTGCTGAGCCTGATGGCCGATCACGCGAAGGTCGACCGAGACTTCTCTCCGGTACGGGCCACAGGTACCCAGCGCGTCCACGTCAGCGCTGGTGGGGCCGACTGGGAGATCCTGGTCGACGGCGCTCGCTTCTACGACACGCAGGCTGGCAAGGGTGGCGGCGGCGCCGTGGACCTCGTCATGCACCTGTGGCGAGTCCCGTTCAAGCAGGCCGTGAAGATGCTGCGGGAGGCTGGCGCGTGAGGTTCGTGCGCGCCACGGAGGACTTCGTGTACGGGGGGCGCCCACGGCCTGGCTTCCCGCTGCTTCTCGGCGGGTCGATGGAATGCGCGCAGCCGTTCCACGATTACCTGCTGCACCGACTGCTCGACAGCGGCAAGGCGCTGGACATCAAGACCTGGGAGGCCTACGGACGCCGGCTCTGGGACTTTGCCTGCTTCCTCGATGCCAACGGCCTCACCTGGAACCAACCCTTTGCGGCAGTGGGCCAGAGCGTCGTTCGGGTGTACCGCGACTGGCAGGCGCAAGACCTCAAGCTCGACCCGGCAACGGTGAACGACAGGCTGGAACTGGTCGCTGCGATGTACCGCTGGGCGCACGGGCGTGGACGCATAGAGCGCCTGCCCTTCACCCTCTCGGACGTCACCGTGCATGGCGTCGAGCACGACCTCGCGCATGTGACCGGGGGCAGCAGGACAGTGGCCCGGCCGGACGTGCTGCTGGACGAGTGGGACAAGGAACCCGCGTTCCTCACGGCTGATCAGCTCAAGATCGCTCGCGCCGAGATCCGCTCGCCGTCGCAGCGGCTGCTGTTCGACCTGATGGCGCGCGTTGGGCTGCGGTCAGTCGAGGCGAGGACGTTCCCGGTCTCCTACGTCTTCGATCCATCGACGCGAAAGGCGCTGAAACCCGGCACGTTCATCGAGGTGCGCCTGAACCCCCGCGACATGGAGATCAAGTTCGACAAGCCGCGCGTGGTTCATGTGCCCTACAGCTTGATGGAGGACATGTACGCCTACTCGACCTACGAGCGCTACGGGTTGGCAGGCGACTTGGAGCGAAGGGAACTGATCCTCACGACGCATGGGCAGAGGTACGGCAAGGACTCGGCTGTGACTGCGTTTGCGCGACTGAGCGACCGGGTCGGCTTCCGGGTCCGGCCGTTGATGCTGCGGCACAGCTACGCGATCCACACCCTGCTGCTGCTGCGCAGTCGACCCGACATCAAGCTCGAGCCACTGATGTACGTGCGCGACCGGCTGGGGCACGCGAGCGTCCAGACCACCATGGTCTACCTGCAACAGATCGAGCGGCTGCTCGGCGCCGAGGCGCTGGCCATGATGGACGAGTTCGATCAGCTCTACGGGGTCAGCCGAGCCCTTGCCGCGGCACGGACGCCCGTCTCCATCGACCCGCCGCAGCACTGAGCGCAAGATGCCCCGCAAGAAGAACTACGAAGCCAGCGAGGGCCGCGCCGCACCGGCGGCTGCCACCTCGTCCCCGCCGAAGCCGCCGACCCCCAGCGCAGATGACGCCTACATCGACATGCAGGCGCTGCTGGGCCCGGATGCGCGATTCGCGAACACTCGCAAGGTGCTGGATCTGAGAGGCCGGCTCAATCGCGGCATCGACCCCTGGGTGTGTGCGGCGGGGTTCTGCCTGAAGACGATGCTGCTCTCAGGGTCGAGAACTACAGCGAGCGTCAGCAGCTACTACTCCAACCTACCCTACCTGTTCGAGTACCTGGCCGGTGGCGAACAAGCACCTGCGGCTCCACGGGCGAGCGCCCCGTCCAGCCTGTCGCCGTTGCACGTCCAGCACTTCATCGGCTGGCTGAAGATGCGGGCACAGGCCGAAAGCTGGCGCCCCAGCTCGACGCGCGCTGCCTACCAAGCGGTGAAGGCCGTCTTGGTCGAGATGTTCGACCAGGGCTTGATCCCGGGGCAGCATTCGCGATTCTTCCCGCGGCGCGCCGTATTCCAGGATGGCGAGAGCCGCCAAACGAGTCTGAGCGACGCCGAGCAGGAGCGCCTGGCCAAGGCCTTGAAGGCAGACCTGGTCGACATCCACCATGGGCGGCTGACCTTGACCCAGGGCCAGGTGCAGGGG
>CAISJH010000802.1 GCA_903885585.1 uncultured beta proteobacterium | reverse complement strand
GGTGGCTGATTGTAGGTGCGCGCCCCGACAGCCCCTCAACGGCGGCGACCTTGTGCCGAGTCGCACCAGGTGCTGACGCCGCAGCGCGCGCAGTCCGGGCTGCGGGCCTTGCACACGTAGCGGCCGTGCAGGATCAGCCAGTGGTGGGCGTCCACGCGGTAGGCGGGTGGCACGCGGCGCAGCAGTTCCAGTTCTACGGCGAGTGGCGTGGATCCCACGGCCAGCCCCGTGCGGTTGCCGACCCGGAAGATATGGGTGTCCACCGCCATGGTCTCTTCGCCAAAAGCGCAGTTCAGCACCACGTTGGCGGTCTTGCGTCCCACGCCGGGGAGTTGCTCCAGGGCTTCGCGCGAGCGCGGCACCTGACCCCCGTGTTGGTTGAGCAGGATCTGGCAGGTCTGGTGCAGGTTGCTGGCTTTGGTCCGGTAGAGCCCGATCGTGCGGATGTGCGATTCGATACCCGCCACGCCCAGCGCCACCATCGCCTGGGGGGTCGGTGCTGCCGCAAAAAGCGCTCGGGTGGCCTTGTTGACGCTGACGTCCGTGGCCTGGGCCGACAACAGCACCGCCGCCAAGAGTTCGAACACGCTGCTGTACTCCAGCTCGGTTCTGGGGCTGGGGTTGGCCGCCTTGAGGGTGGCAAAGAAGGGTTCGACGTGTGCAAGCTTCATGGTCGTCAGGATTTGGCGGACTGTCGCGCGCGGGCCCGGGCCAGGGCGGCCTCGATGACCGTGCGCTTGCGCTCCAGCGCCTGGGGATCTGACAGCGTGCTCGCCGCACTCAGGTCGGCCAGCTTGGCAGCGGCCTTGGCCGCCAGGCGTGCCTCTTGCGCCCGTTGCTCTGCGGCGCGCCGCTCCTGCGTTTGGTGATATCGCTGCCGCGACGCTTCGGCCTGCTCGGGACTCCATGCTGCCCAGCCCGTGGCGTGGCCGTCAAGAGCTTCCATCGAGATGCAGTCGACAGGGCAGGCGGGCACGCACAGTTCGCAGCCTGTGCACCAGTCCTCGATCACCGTGTGCATGCGCTTGGAAGCGCCCACGATGCAATCAACGGGACAGGCCTTGATGCACAGCGTACAGCCGATGCACCAGGTTTCGTCGATCACCGCCATGCGGCGCGCCGATTCCTGCCCGTGCGCCGGGTCCAATGGCACGATGGCTTTGCCGGTCAGTAACGCGAGGCGCCGGATGCCCTCGGCGCCGCCCGGAGGACACTGGCCGATGCCGGCCTCCTCCCGCGCGATGGCTTCGGCATAGGAGCGGCAGTCCGGGTAGCCGCAGCGGGTGCACTGCGTCTGCGGAAGCGCCGCATTGATGCGGTCGGCCAGCGCCTCGTTCACTGAAGGGGCTGCTTAGCGAGGGCTGGTGCGACTTGCGCGCTGACTTGGGAGCCCGCGCCTCAGCCCTTGCGAGTGCGGGTGCGGCTGGAGGCTCGGCTGGTCTTGCGCGGGGCGCTGTCAGCGGCGGCCTGTGGTGCAGCCTGTGCTGTGGCTTCCGGCGCCGGCGATGCCCCGGTGGCTGCCGGTGCCGCGCTGGAGCGGATGAAGTCCCGCACGCGGGGATACACCAGCTCGCGCCAACGGCGCCCCGAAAAGATGCCGTAGTGTCCGGCGCCGGGCACGTCGTAGTGGAACCTGACGTTCTCCGGGATACCGGCACACAGGTCGTGCGCTGCACGTGTCTGCCCGGCGCCCGAGATGTCGTCCAGTTCGCCCTCGACGGTCAGCAGCGCGGTGTGGCGGATGTCCTGCGGACGCACCAGATGCCCCTTCACTTCCCAGGTGCCGTTGACCAGTCCGAAATCCTGGAACACGGTCTTGATCGTGTCCAGGTAGTACTCCGCCGGCATGTCCAGCACGGCGTTGTACTCGTCGTAGAACTGGCGGTGCGAGTCGGCGCTGCCTTCGTCGCCCCGGATCAGGTCCAGGAAGTAGTCGTAGTGCGAGGTCAGGTGCCGGTCCGGGTTCATGGCCACGAAGCCGGTGTGCTGCAGAAAGCCCGGGTAGACGCGCCGCCCGGCCCCTGGGTAGTTCAGCGGCACGCGGTAGATGACGTTGTGCTCAAACCAGTCGTAGCTCTTGTTCAGCGCAAGATTGTTCACCGCGGTGGGCGAACGGCGGGCGTCGATGGGCCCGCCCATCATCGTCATGGTCCTGGGGGTGGCTTCGCCAGCGCTGGCCATCAGCGAGACCGCTGCCAGCACGGGTACGGTGGGCTGACAGACCGAGATCACGTTGACGTCGGGCCCGATGAGGCGGATGAACTCCTGGACATATTCCACGTAGTCGTCGAGATGGAAGTCGCCCTGTTCCACCGGCACCATGCGCGCGTCGGTCCAGTCGGTGATGAAGACCTTGTGGTCCTGCAGGAGACTCTTGACGGTGTCCCGCAGCAAAGTGGAGTGATGCCCCGACAAGGGCGCCACCACCAGCACCGTGGGCTGCTCCTTCATTTGCGCCAGGGCCTGCGGGTTGTCGGTGAACCGCTTGAAGCGCAAAAGGCGGCAGAACGGGCGAGCCTGGATCACCTGCTCCTGGACGGCCACCTCGACACCACTCACTTGGACGCTGGTGATGTCGAAGGCCGGCTTTTCGTACTCTTTGGCCAGGCGGTGCACGAGGTCCAGACCTGCGGCCACTCGCTGAGCCATGGGTGTGTGCGTGAACGGCGAGAGTGGGTGCGAGTACAACTTGGCCGAAGCGCTCGCAAATTCAGCGAAGGGCGCCATCATGGCGCGCTGGGTCTCGTAGAGCTGGTAGAGCATGCCGTTGTCCGATCCTTGGCGCTTGACACGCCGAACTGTGAGCCTGGGTTGACTGCGCTCGGGACTTTGCCACGAAAGTTGTTGCGCTGCAGCAAATTTGTGCCCGAATGTAGAGCGTGAATCTGCCCGACGGCTTACGGGGCCTCCATCGGGGGCGCTTGATGGGTTCTTGCAGGTGCTTACATCACCGCAGCGATCGCCTTCACCACCGTGCCCAGGTTGCCGTGGTTCAGCGCGGCCACGCAGATGCGGCCTGAGTCCACCCCGTAGACCCCGAACTCCTCGCGCAGGCGCTGCATCTGCGCTTTCTGGAGGCCGGAGTAACTGAACATGCCCTTTTGCCGGGTGATGAAGGCCACGTCCAGCGGCACGCCCGCCGCGGCCAGGCCGTCGGCCAGCGCTTGGCGCATGTCGCGGATGCGCTGGCGCATACCTGCCAACTCGTCTTCCCACTGCTGGCGCAATGCCGGTGTGTTGAGCACCGTGCTGATGACCTGGGCGCCGTGGGTGGGCGGGGTGGAATAGTTGGTCCGCACGACGATCTTGAGCTGCGACATCACCTTGCCGGCCTGCTCGGCGCTGCCGCACACGACGCTCAACGCCCCCACTCGCTCCCCATACAGGGAGAAGCTCTTGGAGAAGGACGTCGCGACGAAGAAGTCCACACCAGCCTTGAGGAATCCGGCGACGACCTGTCCGTCCTCCGCAATGCCGTCACCAAACCCTTGGTAAGCCATGTCCAGGAAGGCTACCAACCCCCGCGCCTTGACGGCTTCTATGACCTGGGCCCACTGCGCAGGGCTCAGGTCGCAGCCGGTAGGGTTGTGGCAGCAGGCATGCAGCACGATGATGGTGCCAGCTTCCGTGGCGTTCAGGCACTCCAACATGTCGTTGAAGCGCACGCCGCGGGTGTCGGCGTCGTAGTAAGGGTAGGTGCCCACCTGGAACCCGGCCTGTGAGAAGAGGGCGCGGTGGTTTTCCCAACTGGGGTCGCTGATCAGCACCTGGGCACCGGGATTCAGGCGCTTGAGAAAGTCCGCGCCGATCTTCAGCCCGCCCGTGCCACCCCGGGCCTGTACGGTG
>CAISJH010000801.1 GCA_903885585.1 uncultured beta proteobacterium | reverse complement strand
GGACATGAGCGGAAGGGGCTGCCTGTTGCGACAGGCACGCGAGGTGTCGATCGCATGGAATCCAAGACTACCGAGGTGAGCAAGAGATGAACTCCCCCTTCACCACCGAAGTCCACCCCGACGGCGTCGCCGAAGTGGTCTTGAACCAGCCCCCCGTCAACGCGCTGAATGCCGCCGGTTGGCACGCCCTGGCCCAGACCATTCACTCACTCGGTCAGCAAAGCGACGTACGCGTCATCGTCATCCGTGCCGAGGGCCGGGGGTTCTGTGCGGGCGTCGATATCAAGGAACTCAACGCCGACCAGAGCCTCATCGTCTCGGTCAATGCCGGCAACTACGCCACCTTCAAGGCCGTGCACCTGAACCCTGTGCCCGTGATCGCTGCCGTGCACGGCTTCGTGCTGGGCGGCGGCATCGGCATCTGCGGGGCGGCGGACATCGTCATCGCGGCTGAGGATGCCAGCTTTGGGCTGCCCGAGGTGGACCGTGGCGCCATGGGCGGGGCGGCGCACCTGCAGCGCATGTTTGGCGTGCAGAAGACGCGCTACCTGTTCTTCACTGGCGAAATGATCGGTGCACCTGAGGCCTTCCGGCTCGGCGCGGTGGAGCGCGTGGTGCCGCGGGCTGAGTTGCGCGAGACGGCGCTGGCCGTGGCGCGCAAGATCGCCGCCAAGAGCCCGGCCATGATCCGCATCGCCAAGGAGGCGCTGACCGGCATCGAGGATGGCAACCTCGAGGCCAAGTACCGCTGGGAGCAGGGCTTCACCCTGCAGGCCTACATGAGCCCCGACTCGGCCGAGACCCGCCGCGCCTTCGTGGACAAGCGCGACGCGAAGTTCTGAAGGGCTGGCACCTCTGCGTCCGCCATCACGGCCCGCCTGATCGAAGAAAGCACTCCGATGGACCTCCGATTCACCCCTGAGCAGCAGGCCTTTCGCGCCGAAGTGCGCGAGTGGCTGCACGCCCATGTGCCGCGCGAGCGGCTGGCCAGCTATGACACCCGCGAGGGCTTCGAGCAGCACCGCGCCTGGGAGGCGACGCTGGCCGAGGCCGGCTACAGCGCGTTGAACTGGCCCGTCGCCCTGGGCGGCCGCGGGGCGGGCCTGATCGACTGGTTGATCTTCGAAGAAGAGTACTGGGCCGCCGATGCGCCGCAGCGCGTCAACCAGAACGGCATCCTGCTGCTGGGGCCCACGTTCATGGAGTTCGGCACGCCCGAGCAGAAGGCCCGCTTCCTGCCGCGCATGGCGCGCTGCGAGGACATGTGGGCTCAAGGCTGGAGCGAGCCCAATGCCGGCTCGGACATGGCCGCCATCACCAGCAAGGCCATCCGCACCGCGGGTCCAGAGGGTGAGCATTACGTGATCAACGGCCAGAAGATCTGGTCCACGCGGGCGCTTTTCGCCAACTGGCTGTTCGGCCTGTTCCGCAGCGACCCGGCCTCCAGCCGCCACCACGGCCTGAGTTACCTGCTGGTACCGCTGGATGCTCCCGGCGTGACCATCCGCCCCATCAAGGCGCTCAACGGCAAGCAGGCCTTTGCCGAGGTCTTCTTCGACGACGTGAAGGTGCCGCTGGACCATCGTATCGGCGAGGAGGGCCAGGGCTGGCACGTGGCCATGGCCACGGCCGGGTTTGAGCGCGGGCTGCTGCTGCGTTCACCGGCGCGTTACCAGCGCACGGCGCAGAAGCTGGTGCAGCTGTACCGCCGCCACCAGGCCCGCGCCGACCGCGACCCCGCCATCCGCGACGCCGTGCTCAAGGCCTGGATGGACGCCGAGGCCTACAACCTGGCCAGTTATCACACGGTGGGCCGGGTGGCCCAGGGCGCCACTATTGGCGCCGAGGCCAGTACCAACAAGATCTTCTGGAGCGAACTCGACGTGGCGATGCATGAAACCGCCATGCGCATCCTCGGCCCGCAGGCCGAGCTGACTGGTGACCCGGAAGCGCACGACTGGCTGGAAGGCTTCATGTTCGCCCAGGCCGGGCCGATCTACGCCGGCACCAACGAGATCCAGCGCAACATCGTGGCCGAGCGGATGCTGGGCCTTCCGAAGGGCTGAGAGCGAGTGAAGCTCTCCAACGCACGCCACCCGCCCGGGCGCGCTGGAAGGCTTCACAGACTCTGAAGGGACTTCCCATGAATTTCACTTTCAGTTCTGACCAGACCGCCTTCCGTGACGCGGTCAGCCGCTTCCTGATGACCGAGGCCGCGCCCGAGATGCTGCGCGAGATCTGGGAGACCGATGCTGGCCGCTCGCCCGAACTGCGCAGCCGCATGGCCGCGCAGGGCCTGACCAGCGTGTCGGTGCCCGAGGCTGAAGGCGGCCTCGGCCTGGGCGATGTGGACTGGGTGCTGCTGACGCAGGAGCTGGGCTACTACGCCATCCCTGATTCGCTCAGTGACACCGCCTACGTGGCCGTGGGCCTGCTGGCCGGTTTGCCGGCGGAGCACCCTGCGCGCGCCCAATGGCTGCCGCGCATCGTCGACGGCAGCGTGCGCATCGCCGTGGGCCACCCCGTCAACCCCTGGGTGGCCGACGCCCACTTGGCCGACCTGCTGCTGCTGGCCCACGACACCGGCAGCGGGTTGGAGCTTCATGCCGTGCCGCACGAGGCGGTGCAGATCGAGCCGCTGCCCAGCATCGACGCCTCGCGCCGGCTGGCGCGGGTGCAGTGGGCTCCTTCTGCAGCCACGTGCATTGCGGACGCCCAACTCGGCAGCCGGCTCTGGGGCCAGGCGCTGGAGCGCGGTGCGCTCAACGTGGCTGGTCAGCTGGTGGGGCTGGCGCAGCGCATGCTGGACATGTCGGTGGACTACGTGGCGCAGCGCAAGCAGTTCGGCAAGCCCATCGGCAGCTTCCAGGCTGTCAAGCACCAGCTGGCCGACGTGGCCACCAAGATCGAGTTCGCCCGCCCCGTGCTGGCACGCGCTGCGGTGGCCCTGGCTGGAGGTGAGTCGCGCACGGCCGTGCAGGTGTCTCACGCCAAGCTGGCTGCAGCCGACGCCGCCTGGAGTGCCTCACGCCGCGGCATCCAGGTGCACGGTGCCATGGGCTACACCTGGGAGGTGGACCTGCAGATGTTCATGAAGCGCGCCTGGGTGCTGGACGCCGCCTGGGGCGACCGGGGCTTCCACAAGGCTCGCCTGGGTGAGGCCTT
>CAISJH010000800.1 GCA_903885585.1 uncultured beta proteobacterium | reverse complement strand
GTAGACGTGCGGCTTCCAGGTGCCCCACTTCTTCTCGAACAAGGCCTTGTTGCGCTCGAAAATGGCCTGACGACGTGTGGCGCCCTCGGCATCGAAGGACGCCGAGAGCTCATGGTAGACAAACACGTCTTCCGCACAGCCGATGGTGAAGCCCTGCCCCCGCACACGCAGGCAATAGTCGTCGTCCTCGAAGAAGCCGGGCACAAACTGCTCGTCCATGGGGCCTACGGCCTGATAGACGCGGCGCGGCAGCATCACGCAGAAGAAGGCCACATTGGGCATGAGCAGCAGACGGCCGCTGCGCTGGAAGCTGTAACGCCGCGCAGCGGCAAACACCTCCTGCGGGGTGCGCCCCGGCAAGGCCACCTGAGCCTCGTTGCCAATGTTGTTGGTGATGGGGCAGATCAGACCCAGGCTCGGATCCGCCTCGAAATGACGGCGCATGCCGCGAGACCAGCCAGGCCCGACGATGGTGTCGTTGTTCAGCACCACCAGGTAGTCACCCGAGGCTGCCGCCAGACCCTGATTGACGGCCGGACCGAAGCCGCGGTTGTCGGTGTTGAGAATGATCTGGCGCCGCGCGGGGTCGGCCTCAGCCCAGGCGCGCAAGCGCTGAGGTGTCTGGTCGGCCGAGGCGTTGTCCACCACGATGATCTGCAGGGGCCCGGCGTCGTCGTGCTCGACCAGACTGGCCAGGCAGCGCTCGGTCAGGGGCCATTGGTTGTAAGCCACCACCACCACACTGACCGAGGGTTCAGCGGAACGGTCAGCCGCCGCAGCCAGCAGGTCTGTGGCCCGCTGCTGCCAGGTCTGGCCGGCCGCAAACAGCGTCCGGCGCTCCCGCAACTCGGCCACAGAGGCAGCCAAGGGCTCAGCGGATTCACTCAGCGCCCGGGAGACCTGCTCCACGAATCCGGCCCGGTCGTGAGCGCGGTACACCAGGTCACCGAAGGACCGCAGTTCGGGCAGGTCCACGCTCACCACAGGCTTGCCCGCGCTCAGGTACTCGTAGGCCTTGACGGGGTTGGTGGCCAGGGTCAGCTCGGTGACGCGAAACGGAATCAGACACACGTCGAACCGGGCTAGCCACTGCGGCAGCTCGGCGTAGGGCTTCTCGCCCGTCATGCGGACGTTGGGGCAGGACGCCAGACGCTGCCCCACGCCCGCGGTGTCGGCACCGATCAAGACGATGTCGGCCTGGGGGAAGGCGGCGGACAGACCGGCCACGAGGTCAGGATCAAACCACTCGGCGATGGCGCCGTAATAACCAAGAACGGGACGATGGCCTGGGTTGGCGTGTTCCAAGGGGGCGACGGCCGCCGTGTGGAAATGGTCAAACTCTGCCGCATTGCGGATCATCGCCACCTGACGGGCCCCGAAGCGTTGCGCGTGGGCGGCCAGGTAGTCGGAGGTGACGATGGTGAGGTCGGCAAGGGCAAAGAGGCGTTGCTCGGCCCCAGCGTGGGCATCGCCCGTATTGTCAAAGCCTGCGTGGAAATCCATGCAGTCGTACACCAGCCTCGCGGGCGGCAGGAAAGCCGCCAACGCAAACCAGTAGGGGTGCTGCACCACGTGCACGGCCTGACGGATGCCCGCCTGCTCCCACAGGGCGAGTTGCCCTGTGCGCAACTGATCCAGAGTGCGCTCCGAAGGCGGGCCGGCGTACACACTGTGCGGCCCCGGCAGGTGAAAGAACACCTGGAACAGCGGCAAGGCTGGGTCCAGACGCTCGAGCTCGAAGCCAGGCTCTGCCGAGTCGACGAAGTTGACGCTGACGTAGAACACACGCCGGCCGGCACGGGCCAGCGCCAGCGCCAGTTGCTGCGGACGTTGGTGACGAAAGTGCCAGTCGATGACCCCGAAGAACACCCAGTCGGGTTGACCCGCCAGTCCACCGGGAATGAGGTCAGGCGTCTGCCCAGCTGGGGCACCGAGAGCTGCCGCTGGTGGCGCAGCCAGGACGGCAGCCGCCTCCACATGCATGGAGGCCAAACCGCGCCGCATCCAGCGGCGCCGCATGTGGCCGATGCGGTAGCGCAGGCCGGGCGACAGCGGCAGCCGCAGGTACAGCTGTCTGAAGAACTCGTACAAGGCGGTCAGACCGCAGCCGTCACCACCATCTCCACCCGCCACTGGGGCTGGGCGAGCTTGGCCTCGACGGTGGCGCGGGGGGGCGCGTTGCCGGCGCTCACCCACTTTTCCCACACGGCGTTCATGCCGGGGAAGTCGGCCAGGTCGGCAATGAAGATCTGGCACATCAGGATCTTGGACTTGTCGGTGCCGGCGCGGGCCAGCAGGGCGTCGATCTGCGCCAACACCTGCGCGGTCTGGCCGGCGATGTCCTGCGTGCCGTCAGCTGCCACCTGACCCGCCAGGTAGGCCACGCCGTTGTACACGGCCATCTCGGACAGGCGCGCGCCCACATCAAATCTTTGAACCATCTTCAGAGCTCCGGGAGAGTTGGGGAATCAGGCTAGGCCTTACGGCCCGTCTTGGGTGCCGCCTTGCCGGCCGACTTCTGCCCGATCTTGGTTTCGGTGCCGTTGAGCAGCTTGCGGATGTTGGCGGCATGCCGCCACACCAGCAGCAGGCTCATGGGGACGATGCAGGCCATGGCCGGCTCCATGCCCCAAACCAGCATCTGGAAGAACGGTGCGAAGGCGGCTGCCACCAAGGCCGCCAGTGAGGAATACCGCATGAACGCGGCCACCAAGACCCAGCTGACCAGCGTGGCCAGGCCGAGCAACGGGTTCAGGGCCAGCAACACACCCGCGGCCGTGGCCACGCCTTTGCCACCCTGGAAGCGGAAGAACATCGGCCACAGATGCCCGAGGAATGCCGCCAGACCCACCAGCGCGATGGCAAAGCCGCCCAAGCCCAGCGACTGCTGAAGCATCAAAGCCAGCACCACCGCGACATAGCCTTTCAGCGCGTCCAGCGCGAGCGTCAGCACGGCCGCGGCCTTGTTCCCCGAGCGCAGCACATTGGTGGCGCCCGGATTGCCCGAACCGTAACTGCGCGGGTCCGCCAAACCCATGAGGCGGCTGATGATGACCGCAAAACTCAACGAGCCGATGAGATACGCGACCACAACAGCCAACGGCGGCCCGAAGGACGCCAGCGCGGAGGTGGAGATCGAACCGGACATAAAACCCGTCATTCTAGTAATGGCAAGCTACGCCGCCCTTGAGGCCTGTTGGCGCTGACGCCGGCCGACCCGTGCCGCTCACAGCGCACAGTGCACCGACCGCGCACCCAAGGTACCCGTCAACACGACCGGGTCGATACCCACCAGAAAGCCGCGGCGTCCACCGTTGATGTGGACTTTGGGCAGGCCGAGCACACTCTCCTCCACGAACACCGGCATCGCCTTGCGCAGGCCGAACGGTGAGGTGCCGCCCACGAGGTAGCCGCTGTGGCGCTGCGCCACTTCGGGCTTGCAGGGCTCGACCGACTTCACCCCGATCGCCCGGGCGAGGTTCTTGGTGCTGACCTGCCGGTCGCCATGCATCAACACCACCAGGGGTTGCGCCTTGTCGTCCTGCATGACGAGGGTCTTGACCACGGCGTGCTCGTCCACGCCCAGCTGGCGCGCCGACTCGGCCGTGCCGCCATGCTCCACGTAGTCATAGGGATGCTCGGAGAACGCGATACCCTGTGCGCGCAGCCACTGGGTCGCCGGCGTTTCGCTGACGTGCTTGTCTTTCTTGGCCATGTCCGCATGGTGCCATGGCCCTGCCCAGGACGGTGCGGCAGACCGCTTGGCGCAGTGTCCGAGGGCTGCCGGGGGCCTCCGGTAGCCGTGACCACGCTGGCCGGGGCTTCCACCCAGAATCGGCGGCCATGCGCGCAGCACGCCCCGCCGCCCCCACCGAAGCCGCCTTGGTCTGGCTCAAGCGCGACCTGCGCCTGGCCGATCACGCGCCGCTGAACGCAGCGCAGGGTTTCAGTCGGGCGCTGGCGGTGTTCATCGTCGAGCCCGCGTGGCTCGCCAGCCCGGAGTGCGACGCCAGCCATGTGGAATTCGCGCTGACTTGCGTGGAGGAACTCCGCCAGCAGGGTCTGCCGGTGCTGGTGCGCCAGGGCGAGGCCGTGGCGGTGCTGGACGCACTGTGCGCAGAGCATGGCGTGACCCACCTGCTCAGCCATGAAGAGACCGGCCCGCACTGGACCTGGGACCGCGACAAGGCCGTGGCGGCATGGTGCTTGAGGCAGGGTGTGCAATGGACGGAGTTTCCCCACACCGGTGTGGTGCGGCGCTTGCGCAGCCGCAACGGCTGGGCGGGCCGGTGGCAGGCGCGCATGGATGGGGCGCCCCTACCCACCGTGACGGCGTTGCCCTCCCCTGCCGGCCTGGTGGTCACACCGCTGCCCACCTTGGCCGAGCTCAAGCTGGCGCCCCATGGAAAGCAGCTGCAGGCGGCCGGCGAGCAGGCCGGCCGGCAAACGCTGGACGCGTTTTTGCAGGTGCGAGGGCGCGACTACCGCCGGGCTTTGTCCAGC
>CAISJH010000799.1 GCA_903885585.1 uncultured beta proteobacterium | reverse complement strand
GGCGACCATCCGGGGTCAACCCGATGGCACGGCGGTGTCGACATCGTCGGCGGCGGCAGAAGCGAACCGCCGGGCCCGCGACACCCCCACACCAGGCGCGGAGGGATCGGTCGCCCCTGTGCCGGACACGGCAGACCACCAGCGCCGGCGGGCTGCCGCCGGCAGCACGGGCGGCAGCGCCAGGCGCAGGGATGGGGCCCCCGCAGGCCCTCGCCGCTTGAGCACCTGGGCGGTCAGCTCGTCGGGGCCATGGCCTGAGTGGAGCGCCAGGCGCAGAGGCGCAGGGCTGGGTTTACAGCGCTCGCCGATGCCGCGCAGCAGGAAAGCCGGCCCCTCATGAGCCTGGGCCGCGAGCTGCAGCCTTCGCAAGGTCTCGGCCGCCAGCCGGTCCGGCAACCAGGCCAGGACCACGCCCACCTGCCCGCTTCGCAGCGCCTGCTCGAGCGCCCAGAGCAAGTCGGCGCAAGCCAGCAAATGGCGCACTGCCGCACCCCGCGTGCCTTCACGGCCGTGCACCACGACCAGCCGTCTGACGTCCACCCCCAGCTGCTGCAGGGCCTGCGCGCAGGGCAGCGCCGGTGGGCCGAACAGCATCACCCCACCGCCTTCCTGTGCCGGCCCCTGTGCCGCCAACAACCGTTTGGCCATCACGGGAGCCAGCAGACGCATCTCCCCCACACCGGGTTGCGCCAGCAGCAACTCGGTCAGCACACCACAAGGCCAACCCCCTCCAGGCAGCTGGGCATCCAAGGCGTCAAAGCCCGTGGGCACCACCGCGTGCACAGCCCGCCCCAGCTGGTGCGCACGCCAGAGTTGGGGGTGGAGTTGCTCGGGGTGGGCCAGCACAGACACAAGGCAAGAACAAGGCAAGCGGAGGTAGAAATCAGAACGAGTTACTGTATTTTTATACAGTATATGGAGATGCCTGTGATCGCCTTGAAGACTGACGTTGAGTCCTCCTGTGCACACCCATCCGCCACTATCATCGGGTGACGCCGGCCCATCCATCACCTTGTGACTCCAGACCTGCAAGCCCCAGTACCTGCCCTTGAGCGCAAGGTGACCCTTGAGAACCTGCTGGTCACGCCGGGGCCACACTGGTCATGAGCGAGGCCTTGCCTCAGGTCGCAAGATCCAC
Organism: uncultured beta proteobacterium; assembly: GCA_903885585.1. Taxonomy (GTDB): domain Bacteria; phylum Pseudomonadota; class Gammaproteobacteria; order Burkholderiales; family Burkholderiaceae_C; genus Rubrivivax. The sequence continues at coordinate 5,115 of CAISJH010000799.1, read as the reverse complement.
CCTGCAGCCGCAGGCACCTATGGTGGCCATCCTGCTGTGCACTTATCAGGCTCAGAAATTCCTGGCCGACCAACTGCAGTCGATCCAGGCCCAGACCTGGCCATCGTGGAAGCTGTGGGTGTCCGATGACGGATCCAAGGACCGAACAATCGAGATCCTCCAGAGCCACCGTGAGCGCTGGGGAGATGAGCGCCTCCATGTGCAGCCCGGTCCCTGCAGGGGTTCGACAGTGAACTTCCTGTCGCTGGCCTGCCATCAGGTTGTCGATGCCCCCTACTTCGCCTTCTGCGACCAGGATGACCTGTGGCACCCAGACAAACTGGAGCGTGCCTTGCAATGGTTGCAGGCCGTGCCGGCCGACACGCCAGCGCTGTACTGCTCCCGGACGATGCTGGTGGACGAACACAACAAGACCATCGGCCAATCCCACCTGTTCACGCACCCCCCGGGCTTTCGCAACGCGCTGGTCCAAAGCATTGCCGGTGGCAACACCATGGTCTTCAACCGGGCTGCGCGAGCCCTGCTGCTGTCGGCCGGGCCTGCGGTGGAAGCCATCACACACGACTGGTGGGTCTACATGCTGGTCACGGGCTGCGGAGGCCGGGTCCACTATGACCCCGAGCCAACGCTTCGCTACCGCCAGCACGGTCAGAACCAATTCGGCTCGAACGTCAGCGTTTCAGAGCAGCTCCAGCGGGTGCAGCAACTGCTGCAGGGTCGCTACCGCGGCTGGATCCATGCCAATCTGAAAGCCCTGCTGCGGATGCGCCACCAATTCACCCCCGAGCACCAGCAGGTGCTGGACAGCGTCATCCGTGCGCGGTCACGCTGGGTCGTACCTCGGCTGCTGGGTCTGTACCGCTGCCGGCTGTACCGGCAGTCATGGCTGGGGCAATGCGGGCTGTGGGTGGCGGCCCTGCTGAACCGGTTCTGAACGACGCCTGCCAACCTCCAGTGCCTCATGTCCGACGCTACCGCCTATTCCCCTGACGCCCCCAAGCACGCCGAGGTGCTCAGTTCGACCGGCCCCACCCTGCTGGACTTCGGCACCGACTGGTGCGGCCACTGCCGTCGGGCGGCTGGCTTGGTGGAGGCAGCCCTGGCCCGGCACCCGGGCGTGCGGCACTGGAGGGTGGAGGATGGACCGGGGCGGCAACTGGGGCGGCAGTTCGGCGTGAAGCTCTGGCCCACGCTCGTCTTCCTGCGCGATGGGCAGGAGGTCTGCAAGCTGGTGCGGCCCACCCAGGAGGCGGACGTGTCCCTGGCGCTGGAGCGCATCGACCCGCGTGACTGAGGCACTGACAGGCGGAGCACCCGCGCGGCCTGAGGATGAAGGCGCGCCCGCCTGGACCTACACCGTTTCGGTGCGCAGCCTGTGCGAGTTCACCGCGAAGCGTGGCGACCTGGACCGGCGTTTCACGCCCGCGGCCACCGCCCTGGAGGGCCTGCAGGGCCAGTCCATCGTGGCCAGCCGGCGCTCGCTGGACTACGAGACCGAGGTCGCGCTGGAAACCGTGTGCGGTCCGCTGCGCGTGCGGGGCCGGGCGGACGGCTACGACCCGCGGCGGCGCTGCCTGGAGGAGGTGAAGACCATCCGCGGCCAGCCCGAGGACATCCCTGAGAACCGCCGCCACCTGCACTGGGCGCAACTGCAGACCTACGGTGCCTTGTTCTGCCGCGAGCGCGGTGTGGACGAATTGGCCCTCGCGCTGGTGTACTTCGACATTGCCAGCCAGACCGAGAGCGAGATGTTCCAGGTGTTTGGCGCTGCCGAACTGGAAGAAGCCCTGCTGCAGCGCTGCGCCGCCTTTGAGCATTGGGCTGCACAGGAAGCGATCCATCGCCAGGCGCGGGATCCGGCGCTGCGATCCTTGAGCTTTCCGCCTGGCGATTTCCGCCAAGGCCAGCGCGGCCTGGCCGAGGCAGCCTACCGTGCCCTGGCGGGTGCAGGCAGCCTGCTGGCGCAGGCGCCCACCGGCATCGGCAAGACCATCGGCACGCTGTTCCCCGCGCTGCGGGCCATGGGTGAGAAGGGGCTGGACAGGATCGCTTACCTCACCTGCAAGGGCACGGCGCAGGGCCCGGCGCTGGAGGCACTGGTCGACCTGAGGCACAGGATGTGCAGCCAACCCGTCCAGCCGATCGCGGCTGTCGCAACCGACTTCACGGTCCGACACACGGACCGTCCACAACACCATGACCGGCCCTTGAGGGTGCTGGCCATCGTGGCCAAGGAGCAGGCCTGCGAACACCCCGACAAAGCCTGCCACGGCCAAGCCTGCCCGCTGGCACGGGGCTTCTACGACCGCCTGCCCGCCGCCCGCGCCCAGGCAGTGGCCGAAGGCTGGCTGGACGGCGCCGCACAAAGGCGAATCGCCCGCGAGCACAGCCTGTGCCCTTACTACCTGGGGCAGGAACTCGTCCGCTGGAGCGACGTGCTGGTGGGTGACGTGAACCACGCCTTTGACGGGGTGGCCCTGTTGTGGGGCCTGTCTCAGTCGCTGCAATGGCGCATGGGCTTGCTGGTGGACGAGGCGCACAACCTGGTGGATCGGGCGCGGCAGATGTACAGCGCCACCTTGTCCACAGCCCAGCTGCAGCGCATGGCCACCATCGCCCCGGCCGGCCTGCGGTTGCACTTCACACGCCTGCTGCGGACCTTGGAAGAGGTAGCCCCGCCGTCAGGGCAAACCCATGCTGCGCTCGAGGACCTGCCTGACACCCTGGCGCTGGCGCTGCAGAACCTGGGCGCGGCGCTCGGCGACCACTTCCAGGGCGAACCCCTGGCCACCGGCGCACTGCTGGACTTTCACTTCCACGTCCAGCATCTGCTCAAGCTGGCGGACACCCTGGGCTCACACTCGCTGGTGGACGTGACGCGCGAGGCGCTGCCTGCCCTGTCGACGGCCGACGCCCGCGAGGAAGTGCAGGTCCGCTCGCACCACTTGTCCAGCGAAGACCTTTGCCTGAACCTGCGCAACGTGGTCCCGGCACCCTTTCTTCGCCCTCGCTGGGCAGCCCTGCACGGTGCGGTGCTGTTCTCGGCCACGCTCAGCCCGCCCGACTACCAGGCCAACCTGCTGGGCCTGCCCGAGAACAGGGCCTGGCTGGACGTGGCACCGGTGTTCCCAGCCGAGCACCTGCGCGTGCAGGTGGCCGAGCGCCTGTCCACACGCTACGCCCACCGCAGCCGCTCGCTGCAGGCCCTGACGCAGGTGCTGACGCGGCAGTTCGACGCTCACCCAGGCAACTACCTCGCCTTCTTCAGCAGCCACGACTACCTGCAGCAGGCCAGCGCCCTGCTGGCCCGTGCAAGGCCCGACATCCCGCAGTGGCGGCAGGAGCGCAGCATGGACCCACCGGCGCGCCGGTCGTTCCTGGAGCGCTTCGAGCCCCAGGGCCGGGGGATAGGCTTTGCGGTGCTGGGAGGCGTCTTTGCCGAGGGCGTGGACTTGCCGGGCTCTCGCCTGATCGGTGCCTTCGTCGCCACCCTGGGCCTGCCGCCGGTCTCGCCCACGCAGGAGGCCCTGCGCAGCCGTCTGGACCAGCTGTTCGGCGAAGGCCATGGCTACGCCGACCTGGTGCCCGCCATGCAGAAGGTGGTGCAGGCCGCCGGGCGGGTCCTGCGCACCCCTGAAGACAGGGGATGGCTGTGGCTGCTGGACGACCGCTACCGCCGGCCAGCCGTCAGGCGGCTGCTGCCGGCCTGGTGGCAGCTGGACCCACCTCCTACTTGAGCACCCCCATGACGCGCAGCCCGACGATCACGATCAATGCCACGCCTGCCAGCGTGAACAGCCAGCGGCCCCAGGGCAGACGCTTGTCGGCATAAGGGTCAGCCAAGGCGCGGCTGGCGCCATCAGGCAGCTGGGGCACACCCGTCAGTGCGGCGCCAAAGGGCACGTTGATACGGGCACGGATGTTCACCGCCCAGCCATTGGCGTCCAGCAGCGGGCCGAGGTTGCGACGCCGCAGCTTCAGCCAGGCCATCAGCATGGACGGGCCGGACACCAGCATCACCAGGCCCAGCACCACCAGCGGCATCTTCCACACCGGCAGCGACAGAAAGGCGCTGAAGATGGCCGCCAGTGCCGTGCCCAGGGCCCCGACGGCCAACCCCGCCGCCGCAAAGATGCCGGCAAACTTGGCGATGTCGAAGGGCGCCGGGGCCGCCGGTGCGGGCTTGGCCGGCTTGTCGGCTGCCGCAACGGCCTTCTCGGTGCTGGCGGAGACCAGAGAACTGGAGCCTGCCTCGATCTTCTTGTCCTGCGAAAGGGCCAGCTTCTGGATCTGCTCACTGATCATGCGGGCCAGCCGCCGGTAGGGCAGCCAGAAAGCCTGGCGCACGCTGATGGGGTTGGCCACGATGCGCGTGACGCTGGCGTTCCAATCGCGCCCCAGTCGGTCGTAGAAGACGCCATTGCGCCCCGCAACCATCATGTCGTCGATATCACCGCCGGTGATCGCCGCCAGGATGTCCATCGGTGGCTCGTCCTTGCGGGTGCACTGGCAGTACACCAGGAAGGTTCCAGAAAGCGGCGCGAGACTGGCGTGGCGGGCGGGGTCGCGCACACGCATGACCAGGTCGCAGCTGCGCTGGTCCAGGTACAGCGTGCCGATTTGGAAGATGGCTTTGCCCTTGAGGGAGTAGAAGTCCGCGAGGTTGACGAAGTTGCGCAGCAGGGTGACCAGGTCGCGCCGCAGGCGCAGCAGCTTTTCCAGCAGACCCAGGTGCTGGCTGGCGCCACCGGCCTGGGTGTCGGCTTCGATGAGCGCCTGGATGCGTGCGGCCATGTCGCTGTCGAGAAATGCCCGCAAGCTGGCCTGCTCCAGTGTCGCCACGGGCGTGTCGGGCCGGGCCGACGCCCACTCGCGCCAGGCCTGCAGCCGTGCTGAGACGGCCTGCCATTGCGCGTCGGACAGGCTTTGCAGCTCGCCCAGAAGGGGGCTGACCACCCGGTCCCGCAGGGCGGTGATGGCGGCGCTCCAAGCAGGATTGAGGCCTTCGTGCAGCGGCAGCAAGCCATCGGCGCGGACCTGGGCCAAGGGCAGGCTGGCGATGGCCGGCGCGTCTGCAGCCAGCACCCCGGCTGACAAGCCCGCCAACTCCTGCTC
>CAISJH010000798.1 GCA_903885585.1 uncultured beta proteobacterium | reverse complement strand
TGGCGTCTTCGTCCTGCGCTCGCCCGAGCCGTTGCAGCCCTTCGAGCGCTGTGTGGGCGAGTGGCTGGAGCGCTGGGCGCGCGAGACGCCCGACGCTCGAGCGGTTGCCGAGGCCGATTCCAGTCAGCCCGCGGGATGGCGAGCGCTCAGCTGGGCCGAACTGCGTCAGCGGGTGGGTGCGGTTGCCCAGGCACTGCTCGACATGGACCTGGCACCAGACGGGCTTGTGGTGGTGCTGTCCGACAACTCGCTGGACCACCTGGTGCTTCTGCTGGCGGGCATGCACATCGGTCGCGCGGTGTGCACGGTCAGCAGCGGCTATTGCAGGCTGGCGGGAGGTGATTTCGGTCGCATCCACGGCATCCTGCAAACCCTCCAGCCGGCGCTGGTCTACGCGTCCGACGCGGCCACCTATGGGCCCGCGCTGGTGGAGGCCCCTGTCAATGCGCGCCTGGTGTTCAGCCAAGGCGCGAGCTCCCATGCCACGGCCGTCGCCTTCGAGGACCTGCTCGCCACCGCGGAGACCCCCGCGGTGGTTCGTGCCTTCGCGGCCATCACGCCGGACACCCGCGCCAAGTACCTGCTGACCTCGGGCTCCACCGGGCATCCCAAGGTGGTGATCAACACGCATCGCATGCTGTGTGCCAACCAGCAGATGCTGGCGCAGACGCTGCGCTTCCTGGCGGCCGAAAAGCCGGTGTTGCTGGACTGGCTGCCCTGGAGCCATACCTTCGGCGGCAACCACAACACGAACATGGTGCTCAAGCATGGCGGCACCCTCTACATCGATGATGGCCGGCCGATGCCGGGCCTGGTGGACAAGACGTTGGCACACCTGCGGCAGGTGCAGCCCACCGTCTACTTCAACGTACCCAAGGGTTACGACATGATGCTGCCGGCGCTGGAGCGCGACGCCGACCTGGCGCGCAGCTTCTTCAGCCGGCTGCGCATGGTGTTCTACGCCGGCTCGGGCATGCCTGAGCCGACCTGGCGTCGGCTCGAGGCCGTGGCTGCCTCCGTGCGCGAGGAGCCGGTGTGGTTCACCACTTCCTGGGGGGCCACCGAGACGGCGCCTGCCATCACCTTCGCCAACTGGCACTTGGATCGACCGGGCGTGATCGGCAACCCCATGCCCGGGGCCGAAGTCAAGTTCGTGCCCAACGGCGGCAAGCTGGAAATGCGCATCCGTGGCCCGCATGTCTTTCCGGGCTACCGCGGCAATGCCACGGCTACCGCTGCCGCCTTCGACGAGGAAGGCTTCTACTGCATTGGCGACGCCGGCTACCTGCAGGACGAGGTCGACCCGGCCTCGGGCATCGTGTTCAACGGGCGCGTGGCTGAGGACTTCAAGCTCACCAGTGGCACCTGGGTGTCGGTGGGGACGCTGCGGCTGAAGGTCGTGTCGGCGCTGGCCCCGCTGGCGCAGGACGTGGTGGTCACCGGCCATGACCGCCATGCGATTGGCGTCCTGGTGTTCCTCACTGAGGCCGCTCGTCAACGCCCGCCTGAGGACCTGCGCGAGCGCGTGCAGGCTGGCCTGCGCGCCTTGAAGGCCGAAGGCGGCGGTTCATCGCAGGTGCCCTCTATGGCCTTGATCCTGCCCGATGCGCCCAACATGGCCGCCGGCGAAATCACCGACAAGGCCTACCTCAACCAGCGTCTGACGCTGCAGCGGCGGGCCGCCGATGTCGAGGCGCTCTACGCCACCCCCGCGGACGCGCGGGTGATCAAGGTGTGAACGCCTGAGCCCGCCCCGATTCGGCATGTCGTGCATGTGCTGAGATCTGCAACCCCTTCATTCGCCTTCCATCCTTATGTCCTTCCAGCCTCTTCAAGCCAGCAGCGGTGCTCTGTCCAGTCTCAGCATGTTGAAACTGGAGCAGGCCGGCCCCGTGCTGCACCTGCGTCTGAACCGACCTGCCAAGCGCAACTCCATCAGCGACGAGCTGCTCGCCCAGATCCACACTGTCTTCGTCAACATGCCTTCTGCCATCAAGGCGGTGGTGCTGAGCGGTGAGGGTGCGCACTTCTGCGCGGGGCTGGACTTGTCGGAGGTGTCCGAGCGCACCGTGGCCGAGGGCATGCTGCACTCGCGCTCTTGGCATGCCTGCTTCGACGCCATCCAGTTCGGGCCCGTGCCCGTCATCGCCGTGTTGCACGGGGCAGTGGTGGGCGGCGGCCTGGAGCTGGCGTCGTCTGCCCATATCCGGGTGGCTGAGGACAGCACCTTCTACGGCCTGCCCGAAGGCACTCGGGGCATCTTCGTGGGCGGTGGTGGGTCAGTGCGCATCTCGCGTCTGATCGGTGTGTCGCGCATGACCGACATGATGTTGACCGGCCGCGTCTTTGACGCTGATGAAGGGCAGGCCTCCGCCATCTCCAACTATCGTGTGGCGGACGGCGAAGGTCTGGCCAAGGCCCTGCAGCTCGCGCAGAAGATCGCCGGCAACGCGCCGCTTTCCAACTACGCCATCACGCAGGCGTTGCCGCGCATTGCCGATCTCTCGGCCAGCGACGGGCTGTTCATGGAGACCCTGATGGCTTCCATCGCCCAGGGGGATGACGCCGCCAAGGAACGTGTTCGCGCCTTCCTGGACAAGCGTGCAGCCAAGGTGGCGAAGTCATGAAACTTGACTCCGCCGTATCTACTGAAGCGTCCCAACCCCGCTCTCGCGAGCACATCTACCGCGTGGCCGTGCAGTTCGGTGACTGCGATCCTGCTGGCATCGTGTTCTTCCCCAACTTCAACCGCTGGATGGACGAGGCCTCGCTCGCCTTCTTCATGGCCTGCGGCATCCCGCCCTGGCGCGAGTTGGTGAAGACGCGCGGGATCATCGGCACGCCGCTGCTGGAGATCCACACCAAGTTCCTGCGTCCGGCCACCTACGGCGAGACCATCGAGATCCACACCTGCGTGGAGCACTGGGCGGCCAAGACCTTCCGTCACCGGCACGTCGTGCGCCGGGGTGACACCGTCTTGTGCGAAGGCACCGAGGTGCGTGCGTTCTGCATCCGCGACCCGCAGAACCCGGACCGCATCAAGGCCATCCCGGTTCCCGAGGACATCAAGGCGGCATGTACGTTGCCTGATTGAACCTTCACATCCACGCCACCTCATGTCACCGGCCACGAGCGCACGCGTCATCGACACCTGCCTCGACCTAGACCTCAGCAAGGAGTACCAAGAACCATGAACATCGCAGGACAGACGGCACTGGTGACGGGCGGCGGCTCGGGCCTGGGTGAGGCCGTGGCCCGGGAGTTGGCGCGACAGGGGGCCAAGGTGGCTGTGCTGGATGTGAACGCCGCAGGCGCCCAGCGCGTGGCGGGTGAGCTCGGTGGTGTGGGCTTGGCCGCCGACATCACCGACACCGCCAGCCTGACTGCGGCGCTGGATGCGGCCGAGGCCGCACTCGGCCCGGCGCGCATCGTGATGAACATCGCCGGCATCGGAACAGCCAAGCGGGTGGTGGGCAAGGACGGCGCGCCTGCACCGCTGGAAGACTTCGAGCGGGTGATCCGGGTCAACCTCATCGGCACCTACAACGTCATCCGGCTCACCGCGGCACGCATCGCCAAGCTGCCGCCGCTGGACGATGGCGAGCGCGGGGTGATGCTGATGACGGCATCG
>CAISJH010000797.1 GCA_903885585.1 uncultured beta proteobacterium | reverse complement strand
CTCTCCGGGTCGGTGAAGTTGAATTGATCCTTGTCCCGAGGGCCTTCCCGAGGCGGTTGCGGAGGGCGTCCTCCAGGCTTTTTGCCTGTCTTCTTGGCTCGCTCGACGCGTTCCTGCTCCTTGGCTTGGAACTGCGAGAGCTCCTGCTGGTAGCGTTCTTTGGCGCGAGCTTTGATGACTTCGCTGGCCGTGCGCAACTGCTCCAAACGATCCTGCCGACGGGCGATCTCCTCTGGCAAAGTCAACCCATCTTCAAGCGGTGCGCTATCGGCTGTTTCGGCCTTTGAGAGAAGCTCGGCGACCTGCTTCTCGAGCAGTTCGATTTGCGCGAGTGCACGCCCATGGCTGACTGCGGAATGCTTGCTGGCGTTGGCGAGGATCTTGGTGCCATCGACGGCGAGGGTGACTTGGCCCACCTTGAGCACCCGCATCTGTACGGCCATTGCGAGCACCTGCGCAAAGCTGCTCTTGAGCAACGCTTGATTGGCTCGGCGGAAGGTGCAGATGCTGTCGTGATCGGGGTGAAGGTCTGCACAAAGCAGACGCACAGCCACGTTCTCGTAGGTGGCGCGTTCAATCTGCCGACTGCTGAAGGTGCCCGTCGCGTAGGAATAGATGAGCAAGCTAAGCATCAGGGCCGGCGGATACTGACGGCTGCCCGTCCCTCGCTCATTGATTTTAGCCTCGCGCAAATCGATCAAGCCGACCGCCTCCATGATGAAATGCACCAAGTGATCCTCCGGCACCCACTCGCGTAGATCCGGGGGCATTAGCAACGGAGTATCGTGGTCAACACAGACGAATCTAGCACCCATGCCTGATTAACCCAGATACACCCTATTTATTTGCAGCGAAAGTCCGACAGGCTGCTAGCATATTTATTCTGTCGGAGCATTGACCCGCCATGCGCTGAGTGCGTTAATCGGCTGCAGGATTTATCTACTGGAATTCCACCCAATGAAACGCGCCGCCCTTTCGGCATACATCCTCTGTTTATTTGCATTCTTCTTTGCCGCAAATGGACTAAACGCACTCACCATTCCCGCCAGCGAGGACAGCTACACGGCACCCCGCAACACGCTGAGTTATTCTACCAACAACGCGAACGCCCTTCTCGTCGACGCGAACCGGAAGTCGTACCTGTACTTTGATCTCAGCGACATCCCCACCGATGCAGTGGTGCGCTGGGCCAAACTCAGGCTGTTCTTGCCGACGGTCAGAACTCCGGGAGCTGGGCTGAGCGTGCACTTGGTGACGGGGACGTGGAACGAGTCAACGCGGCTTGCTGATGTGCCAAGTATTGTCGCTGGCAGCCTTGGGGTGATTCCATCGTCGAAGATGGCCTCCCGTCGCTTCGTTACTGTTGATGTGACAGGCACGGTTCAGCAGTGGATCAACGGCGGTACGTTGAACGAGGGATTTGCAATTCAGCCGATCGTGAAGACGGGAAGTCCAACCGCGTCTGTGATGCTGACCTCGAAGGAAGGACCTGTGTTTGGGTTGCCAGCCGAGTTGGATATTGAGTTTCAGCCAGAAGGCAACAGCAGCCTGACAACCCAGCAGGTTGCTTTTCTCGG
>CAISJH010000796.1 GCA_903885585.1 uncultured beta proteobacterium | reverse complement strand
GGGACTGCACCACCTGCCGAAGATCGCGCGAAGGCTGGGTCTGGCCGCTGACCTTCACCGAGCCCTGCACCCGGTGGGGGTGCCAGTAGCTCTGGAACAGCTCGGGCCAGCGCCGCCAGTCGCGGGCGTCGCGGCAAGCGATGGCACGCCACGCCGGGTCCAACTGAGTGCAGCGTTGCAGCGGCAGGGCGAGCGCCACCCGCACAAAAGCCTGCTGCTCGGCCACGCCCACCTTCATGCCATGGTCGCGCAGCAGCGCCGCAAACCCGGCGATGGTGTGCAGCGGCGAAACGCTCACGCTGCCACCTTCTCCGCGACACCCACGCTGCGGCGGCCTTCCACCAGCTGGCGGACCCGCTCGGGGCCCATCTGGAAGCGGTCTTCGCGGGTCTTGAGCAGGCATCCCAGCGTGGCGACGATGGCCGCCGGGTCGTCGGCGAGTTCGCGCCAGTTCAGGCGGTGCAGGGCGCGCACCCAATCCAGCGTCTCGGCCACGCCCGGTGTCTTGCCCAGGTCTTCACGGCGCAGCCGCTGCACGAAGGCCACCGCCTGTTCCACCAGCGCGGTTTCGGCGCCGGGGAGGGTGTGGCGCACGATGTCGATCTCGCGGGCCAGCGTGGGGTAGTCCAGCCAGTGGTACAGGCAGCGCCGGCGCAGCGCGTCCGACAACTCGCGCGTGCCGTTGCTGGTGAGCACCACCACCGGCACATGGCGCGCCTGCACCGTGCCGAACTCGGGCACGGTGATCTGCCAATCGGCCAGCACTTCCAGCAGAAAGGCCTCGAAGGCCTCGTCGGCCCGGTCCACCTCGTCGATCAGCAGCACGCAAGGCTGCTCGCTGTCGATGGCGGCCAGCAGCGGCCGCTCGAGCAGGTAGTCGCGGGAGAAGAGATCGGCCTCGCGCAGCGCCTGCGGACTGGAGGAGACCGCCTCGCTGAGCCGTATGGCGAGCAATTGGCGCCCATAGTTCCACTCGTAGGCCGCCTGGGACAGGTCCAGCCCCTCATGGCACTGCAGCCGCACCAGCCGACGGTCACCGGCGCGCGCCATGGCCAGCGCCAGGGCGGTCTTGCCCACGCCAGCGTCGCCCTCCAGCAGCAGCGGCCGCTGCAGCTCACCCGCCAGCCACAAGGTGGTGGCCATCGCCTCGTCGGCGATGTAGCCCACGGCGTGCAGGCGTTGGCGCAGGCCGGCCTCGTCCATCAGGACTTCCTGCCGAACAAGCCGGCCAACCAGGACTTGAACACCGTCCACATCAGCGACAGCGCGTTGAGCTCCTTGACCGGGGCCGCAGGTGCGGGCACGGTGGCGGCCCGCACAGGCAACGCCGCCGATGGGGTAGCAGGCGAGGACGCAGGCGCAGACGACGGGGCGCCGTCCACAGCCGCGGCCGGCGCGGGCACCGCTGGCTGGTCACCCACGGCCGTGACCGCAGCCCCTGCGGCAGGGGCCTCCAGCGCCTCGGGGGCAGCGGCGGCAGCCACGGGCACGGCCGCCGCAGCGGCACGGAAGTTGTCGGCGAACTGGGCCAGCATGGCGTCGGACACCGGCACCAGCAAGCGGCTGCCAAACTGCGCCAGCTTGCCGCTGACGGTGACCGTGGCCTGGCCCACGAGCACCGAGGTCTGGGGTGTGGCGCCGGGCTCGATACGGGCGGCGAGCTTCATGGAGGCGGAAGAGCCCCCGCGGTCTGCGCCCTTGCCCACCATCTGCATGGCATGCGCGGCGGCGTCGATGCCCAGCACCTCGATCTCGCCGCCAAACTGCATGGACGCCGGGCCCACCTTGGTCTTGACCGTGCCCTTGTAGTGGGTGTCGTCCAGTTGCTCGGTGATCTGTGCGCCAGGCATGCAGCCGCCCACGGCGCGGATGTCCGACAACACGGCCCAGGCCTGCTCCACCGAGGCTTCAAGGGGGTACTGCTTGTCGAGTTTGACTTCCATGGAATCCCTGATCTTGCGTTCGAGACGCGGCACTCAATACAAAGGGCCGCGATGGTCGCGGCCCAAGACGTTCATCACCCTGAGGGCACGAGGGGGCGGTACCGCCCCACCCGCGTGGACCTCAGAGCGCCAGACCGGTGGCCTTGAGCTGCTTCCACACCCGCCAGCTGGTGTGCGGCATGGTCATCTCGGTCACGCCCACATGGGCAAAGGCATCCACCACCGCCGAAGTGAAGGTCGGAATGGAGCCCACGTGCGGTGACTCGGCCACGCCCTTGGCGCCGATGGGGTGGTGCGGGCTGGGCGTGACGGTGTGGTCCGTCTCCCACTTGGGCGTTTCCACCGCGGTGGGCAGGAAATAGTCCATCAGCGTGTTGCCCAACAGGTTGCCCTGCGCGTCGAAAGGCATCTGCTGGCCCATCGCCACCGCAAAGCCCTCGGTCAGGCCGCCGTGAATCTGGCCCTCGATGATCATCGGGTTGATGCGGGTACCGCAGTCGTCCAGCGCGTAGAAGCGACGGATCTTGGTCTCGCCCGTGGCGCGATCGATGTCCACCACGCACAGGTAGATGCCGAAGGGGTAAGTGAAGTTGGGCGGGTCGTAGTAGTGCACCGCCTCCAGGCCCATCTCCAGGCCGGCCGGCACGTTGTTGTACGCCGCCCAGGCGATGTCCTTCATCGTCTTGTGACGTGACGGATCACCCTTGACGTTGAAGCGGTCGATCTCCCAGTCCAGATCGTTCTCGCCCACTTCCAGCAGGTGGGCGGCGATCTTGCGCGCCTTGGCGTGGATCTTGCGCGAGGCCAGCGCGATGGCTGCGCCGGCCACCGGGGTGGAACGGCTGCCATAGGTGCCCAGGCCGTAGGGGGCGGTGGAGGTGTCGCCCTCCTCCACCTGGATCACCTCGCTGGGAATGCCCAGCTCGGTGGCGATGATCTGCGCATAGGTGGTCTGGTGGCCCTGACCCTGGGTGATGGTGCCCATGCGGGCGATGGCGCTGCCGGTGGGGTGGATGCGGATCTCGCAGGAGTCGAACATGCCCACACCCAGGATGTCGCACATCTTGCTCGGGCCGGCGCCGACGACCTCGGTGAATGTCACCAGGCCGATACCCATGAGGGTGGGCGAGTTCGGGTCGGCCCGCTTGGCCGCCTGCTCGGCACGCAGGGCCTTGTAATCCACCGCCGTCAGCACCTTGTCCAGCGCGGTGTGGTAGTCCCCCGAGTCGTACTCGAAGCCAAACGCGCTGGTGTACGGGAACTGCTCCTTGCGGATGAAGTTCTTGGCGCGGATCTCGGCCTTGTCCATGCCCAGCTTCTGCGCCAGCACGTCCACCATGCGCTCGATCAGGTAGACGGCCTCCGTCACGCGGAAGCTGCAGCGGTAAGCCACGCCACCGGGCGCCTTGTTGGTGTAGACACCCTTCACGCTGGCATGCGCGGCCGGGATGTCGTACGAGCCCGAGCAGATGTGGAACAGACCGGCCGGGAACTTGGTCGGGTCGGCGCAGGCGTCGAACGCGCCGTGGTCGGCAACCACGTTGACCCGCAGGCCCGTGATCTTGCCGTCGGCCGTGGCGGCGATTTCGCCGTCCATGTGGTAATCCCGCGCAAAGGCGGTGGACGAGATGTTCTCGATGCGATCTTCCACCCACTTCACGGGCTTGCCCAGCACGATGCTGGCCACGATGGCGCAGACATAGCCCGGGTAGATGCCGACCTTGTTGCCGAAGCCACCACCGATGTCGGGCGACACGATGCGCACCTTGCTCTCGGGGATGCCGGACAGCAGCGACACCACCGTGCGCACCACGTGCGGCGCCTGGGAGGTGATGTAGGTGGTGAGCTCACCGCGCACCGGGTCGAAGCTGGCCACACAGCCGCAGGTCTCCAGCGGACAGGGGTGCACGCGGGGATAGAAGATGTGCTCCTTCACCGTCACGGGCGCGGCGGCAAAGGCCGCATCTGCTGCGGCCTTGTCGCCCGCATCCCAGGTGAAGATGTGGTTATGGTGGTCGCGCGGGCCATGGGCGCCGCTGGTCTTGCCCGCGAGGTCCTCGCGGATGACGGGCGCGTCAGGCTGCAGCGCCTCGTAGGGGTCGATCACCACCGGCAGCTCTTCGTACTCCACCTCCACGGCCTCGACACCATCGGCAGCAGCGTAGCGGTCCTCGGCAATCACCACGGCCACTTCCTGCATCTGGAAGTGCACCTTGCCGTCGGCCAGCACAGCGGCCACGTCGCCGGCCAGCGTGGGCATCCAGTGCAGCTTGAGGGGCTTGAGGTCCTCGGCCGTGAGCACGGCGATGACACCGGGCACCTTCAGCGCCTCGGTCTTGTCGATCTTCTTGATGCGGGCATGGGCCAGCGGGCTGCGCACGATGTCCATGTGCAGCATGCCGGGCATCTTGATGTCGTCGACATAGTTGCCCTTGCCCTGGATGAAACGGGCGTCTTCCTTGCGCAGGCGGCTGTCGCCCATGCCTTGAAGCGCGGCGCTGCGCTCAAGCAGCTTGGGGTCGGTGGGTGCGTTCATGCGGTCGTCTCCTGGTAGGCGGACGGATTCGGTTCGTGAAGGGTCGGTATCAGGCGGCAGGCATCACGCCGCGGCAGTGGCCGCTTCGCGCAGCTTGTTCGCCGCGTACTGCACCGACTTCACGATGTTCTGGTAACCGGTGCAGCGGCACAGGTTGCCGCTCATGCCCGCGCGGATCTCTTCCTCGCTCGGGTTGGGGTTCTCCTGCAGGAAGCGGTAGGCCCGCATCAGCATGCCCGGCGTGCAGAAGCCGCACTGCAGGCCGTGCTCCTTGTAGAAGCCCTCCTGCACCGCGTGGAGCACGCCCGCCTGGGCGAGGCCCTCGACGGTCAGGACGTCCGAGCCGTCGCATTGCACGGCCAGGTGGGTGCAGCCCTTGACCGACTGCCCGTCCACATCCACGGTGCAGGCGCCGCAGTGGCTGGTTTCGCAGCCGATGTGCGCGCCAGTGAGGTTGAGCTTCTCGCGCAGGAAGTGCACCAACAGGGTACGGGGCTCGACAGCCTCCTCGTGGGTGCGGCCGTTGACCTTCACCGAGATCAGTTTCTTTGCCATGGGGTTCTCCTGTGTCGGTGGGGTCAGGCGCAGCGGGCGGCAGCGGTGCGGATGGCACGCTTGAGCATCTGGCCGGCCATCGCGGTCTTGTATTCGACGTCGCCGCGCAAGTCCTCGGCAGGGTCGCAGATGGCTATGGCGGCGTCAATGGCGGCGTTGATGCTGGCGTCGCTCAGCGGCTTGCCCAGGAGGGCATCCTCCGCGGCGGTGGCGCGCAGCGCCGTGGGGCCGACATTGGTCAGGCCGATGCGAGCGTGGCTGACAGAGCCTGCGCTCATGCGCAGCACCACGGCCGCGCCGGCGGTGGCCCAGTCGCCGGTCTTGCGCTTGAGCTTTTCATAAGCCCAGCCCGTGCCCGCAGCGAAGGCCGGGACCCGGATCGCCACCATGATCTCGTCATCGGCCAGCGCGGTGGCGTAGGTGCCGAGGAAGAAGTCATCGGCCTTCACGTTGCGACGACCCTGAGGCCCCTCGAGCACGAAGGTGGCATCCACGGCCAGCGCCAGGGCGGGGTGGTCGTTGGCCGGGTCGCCGTGGGCGATGTCGCCACCGATAGTGCCGCGATTGCGCACTTGAGGGTCGGCGATCAGCTTGGGAGCCTCTGCCAGCAGGGGCACCTTGGCCTGAAGCAGCGGGGAGCCGATCAGCTCGTTTTCCACCGTCATGGCGCCGATGACCACGTCAGCGCCGTCTTCGCAGATGCCGCGTAGCTCGGGAATGCGGTTGATGTCGATCAGGTGGGTCGGCTGCGCAAAGCGCAGCTTCATCATGGGCAAGAGGCTGTGGCCACCGGCCAGGATCTTGGCGTCGCCGCCCAGGCTACCCAGCAGCGAAACGGCTTCGCCGACCGATTTCGGCGCGTGGTAATCAAAACTCGGAGGAATCATGCGGTGCTCCTGCAATCCGGTCTACCAACCTAACCCGGTTGGGCTAGTTGGACGTTGCGGATTGTTGGAGAAGCGCCCAACCGTACTGTGTTGTCGGGTTTTGTCCTGGACGACGTTTCGACCAGGCCAAAACGGCTCGTTTGGTCGCTCCACCCTCGCAGAGAGGAGGACAAGGCCTGTCAGCCTACGCAGTTCCCACTACGGGTAAACAGGGGGTCACGGACTGACCTCCGCCACTCCAGATCCCAGAAAAAACAACACCCGATGGGCTAGGAGCGCACCGGGTGAGGTTCTGAGCTGTGAACAGGAGCCACAGCGCCTGGATCGCAGCAGTGAGATTACTTCTTGCGCAGCTTGGCAATGGCCGCCAACTGAGCCGCCATGGCGGCAAACTCACTTTGCGCGGCGGCGAGATCGATGTCGCTCTTGGCGTTCTTCATCGCCTCTTCGGCCGCCTTCTTGGCTTCGTTGGCCTTGGCTTCGTCCAGGTCATGGCCACGGATCGCGGTGTCGGCCAGCACCGTGACGGTGCCCGGTTGCACTTCCAGAATACCGCCGGCCACGAAGACAAACTCTTCCTCGCCGTTGTCCGCGCGCTCGATGCGCACGGCCCCGGCCTTGATGCGCGTGATCAGCGGCGTGTGGCGCGGCAGGATGCCCAGCTCGCCGTTCTCGCCCGGCAGCGCAACGAACTTCGCCTCGCCCGAGAAGATGCTTTCCTCGGCAGAGACGACGTCGACGTGAATGGTGGCCATGCGGATTCCTCGGGTGCGGTGATCTTCTGGAAAGAGGTTCAAGAACCAAGCAGGCGGGCGTCAGGCTAGGCGCGCCGCGCAGCCGTACTCACGTACGGCGAGGAGCGCAACGACGCATGGCGTCCGCCTGCGCCGGTTATTGAATCTTTTTCGCTTTTTCGAAGGCCTCGTCGATCGTCCCCACCATGTAGAACGCCTGCTCCGGCAGGTGATCGCACTCGCCGGCAACGATCATCTTGAAGCCGCGGATGGTTTCCTTCAGGGGCACGTACTTGCCAGGTGAGCCGGTGAAGACTTCGGCCACGTGGAAGGGCTGCGACAGGAAACGCTGGATCTTGCGGGCGCGGGCCACGGCCAGCTTGTCCTCGGGAGACAGCTCGTCCATGCCCAGGATGGCGATGATGTCGCGCAGTTCCTTGTAGCGCTG
>CAISJH010000795.1 GCA_903885585.1 uncultured beta proteobacterium | reverse complement strand
TCCAGTGGCACACGTTCTCCAGCTGGCGCACGTTGCCGGGGAAGTCAAAGGCCACCAGGCGCTGCAGCGCCGCCTCGCTGATGCGCTTGGCGTCCACCCCCAGCTCCTTGGCGCTGCGCGCCAGGAAGAAGCGGGTCAGCATCGGAATGTCCTCGCGGCGCTCACGCAGCGGTGGCAGACGCAGGCGGATGACGTTCAGGCGGTGAAAGAGGTCTTCGCGGAAGACCCCCTGCCGCACACGCTCCTCGAGATTCTGGTGCGTGGCCGCGATGACGCGCACATTGGCCTTCAGTGGCTGGTGCCCGCCCACGCGATAGAACTGCCCATCTGACAGCACGCGCAGCAGGCGCGTCTGCAGGTCAAACGGCATGTCGCCAATCTCGTCCAGGAACAGCGTGCCGCCGTCGGCCTGCTCGAAGCGGCCGCGCCGCGTGGTCTGCGCCCCGGTGAACGCCCCACGCTCATGGCCGAAGAGTTCAGACTCCAGCAGGTCCTTGGGGATGGCGGCCGTGTTGATGGCCACGAAAGGCCCGCCCGCGCGCGGGCTGTGCTTGTGCAGCGCGCGCGCCACCAGCTCCTTGCCCGACCCACTCTCACCCGTGATCATCACCGTGACGTGGCTCTGGCTCAGGCGGCCAATGCCTCTGAAGACGTCCTGCATGGCCGGGGCCTGGCCCCGCATCTCGGGCATGGCGCCTGGGCCGGCCTCCACCACGTTCTCGCGCAGGCTCTCGTCCACGGCGCGGCGGATCAACTCCACCGCCTTGGGCACGTCAAAGGGCTTGGGCAGGTACTCGAAGGCCCCGCCCTGGAAGGCCGAGACCGCGCTGTCGATGTCGGAGTACGCGGTCATCACGATGACCGGCAGCCCCGGCATGCGCGCCTTGACCTTGGACAGCAGCTCGATGCCCGAGCCGCCCGGCATGCGGATGTCGCTGACCAGCACCTGGGGCTCGTCCTGGTCGTCCAGCGCCGCCATCACGTCGCGCCCTGAGGAGAAGCTGCGTACCGCCAGTTGCTCGCGCGCCAGTGCCTTCTCCAACACGAAGCGGATGGAGTGGTCGTCGTCAACGATCCAGATGGGTTTCATGCAGTCGGCCTTCAGGCCTTGGGGTCAAGGCAGCGGAATCGTGATCGTGAACACCGTCCGGCCCGGAACGCTGTCGCAGGTGATCGTGCCCTGGTGTTGCTGCACGAAGGTCTGCGCCAGCGTCAACCCGAGGCCGGAACCTCCCTCCCGTCCCGTGATCAGGGGATGGAAGATGTGGTCACGGATGTCCTCGGGCACGCCCGGGCCGTTGTCCTGAACATGCAATTCCAGTGCCAGCCGAAAGCGCTGCTTGCCCACCGTGACCTGCCGGGCCACGCGCGTGCGCAACTCGATGCGAGCGCCGCCCTCGGCCCTGCGCTCCGCCAGGATCTGGGCCGCGTTGTGGACGATGTTGAGCACGGCCTGGATCAGCTGCTCGCGGTCGCCCCTGAACTCAGGGATGGAGGTGTCGTAGTCGCGCGCGATCTCCAGGCCGCGCGGGTACTCGGCCAGCACCACCGAGCGCACGCGCTCACACACCTCATGGATGTTGACGTCACCCACCAGGTGCGGCCGGCGATGGGGGGCTAGCAGGCGGTCCACCAGCGCCTGCAGGCGGTCGGCCTCGTGGATGATGACGTTGGTGTACTCGGACAGCTCCTGCGACGGCAGCTCCATGGCCAGCAGTTGTGCCGCACCGCGGATGCCCCCAAGGGGGTTCTTGATCTCGTGCGCCAAGTTGCGCAGCAACTCCTTGTTGGCCTGCGCGAGGCCCACCGAACGCTCTTCGCGCTCGATGCGGGTCTGCTGCTCGATCTCGATCAGTTCGACCACCAGACGGTCGAAACGGTCGGTCTGCGCCACCAGCACCTGCACGGGCAGGGGTTCCGCCGAGCCCAGCGCCAGGCGGCGCAACTGGCCCTCGAAGCGCCCGGTGGCTACCACGTTGGCGGCTGTGGCAGCCAGCGTGGAGCGCAAAGGGCCAGGCTCGACCATCCACTCCAGCAAGTTACCGCGCAGCAGCGTCTTGCGCGACACCCCCATGGTGTCCTCAAGCTTGGCGTTGGCGAACAGGCACTCTCCCGACGGACGCACGACCGCCACCATCGTGGCCAACAGGTCGAAGGCCTCCAGGTGCAGCGTCATCGGGTCGGGGCTCACGGGGTCAGCTTGCCCAGTTCACGCCGGATGGCGGCGATGTCGGATTCCTTGCGGCCGATGGCGGCACGCATCTCCGCCACGCGCTGCTGGTACAGCGCAAAGTTGCGCTCCTCGCCGCGGCGCTCGGGCTCGCCGTTGTTGAACTCGCGCCTGAGCAATTCCAAGCGCTCCTCCTCGCGCCGCAACTCGGCTTCGAGGATGCGACGGGCGTCGGCGTCACGTGCGCGCTGCACGGCCGGGTCGATGCGGGCGTCAGGCCGAGGCGTCGCCCCCGCGGCCGCAGGCGCGGCAGCGCCGGAAGGAGCTGCCGCCCCTGGTGCGGCTGCTGCTGCCGGGGCTGGACTGGGCCGGCGCGGCGTCTGCACCACGGTCAACGGCGCGCCATCGATGCCGCGGCAGTTGCGCTCACGCGCCTCCTCCGGGGTGATGGCGTCGGTGTAGAGCACGGGCGGGCCGGGGCAGCGGTACACCGGTCGGGCGGTGTCCTGCGCCAGGGAGGGCGGGGCATGCATCAAGGCCGCCGCGCCCACCCACAGCGTCAGCAGGGAGCTTGCGGATTTAAGCATTGGGCGCATGGGGCTCGGCGGTCGATCAGGAGGCGACGATTGTGGCGCCACCAAAGCAAAAAGGGGTGACCTCGCGGCCGCCCCTTTTGTTCAGTGAACCCGAAGGATCACAGGCTGTAGTACATCTCGAATTCCAGCGGGTGCGTGGTCATCCGGAACTTGGTGACTTCCTGCATCTTCAGGTCGATGTAGGCGTCGATGTAGCTGTCGGTGAACACACCGCCCTTGGTCAGGAACGAACGGCCCTTGTCCAGGTACTCCAGCGCCTGCTCCAGGCTGGAACAGACGGTCGGGACCTTCGCGTCTTCTTCCGGCGGCAGGTGGTAGAGGTCCTTGGTGGCGGCCTCGCCCGGGTGGATCTTGTTCTCCACGCCGTCCAGACCGGCCATCAGCAGCGCCGAGAAGCCGAGGTACGGGTTGCACAAGGGGTCCGGGAAGCGAGCCTCGACGCGGCGGCCCTTGGGGTTGGCCACGAACGGGATGCGGATGGACGCCGAGCGGTTGCGCGACGAGTACGCCAGCTTCACCGGTGCCTCGAAGCCGGGCACCAGTCGCTTGTAGCTGTTGGTGCCTGGGTTGGTGATGGCGTTCAGGGCACGGGCGTGCTTGATGATGCCGCCGATG
>CAISJH010000794.1 GCA_903885585.1 uncultured beta proteobacterium | reverse complement strand
TGCGGCGCACCATCGCAGGTCGACGTCCATCGGGCGCACCGGACGCCCGCCGGTCACCATGCCTGCTGCAGCGGCGTTGTCCGCGATGGTGTCGACGATGGCGCGCGGCACCTCGGTCCTGTAGTCGATGATCTCCAGTGCCGGCGTCACGTAAGCGGTGGCGTCGAGCACGTCGTAGATGGTGACGTTCTTGCCGCCGACACGCTTTCCAAGCACGAAGGCGAGTTCGACTTCCATCCGCGGCGCCGAGAAAAGCGACACAGGGATCCGGGCGCCGTCGGCATACGTCATGTCATCGAGCAAGACGCCATAGTCCGGTTCAGTCATCTTGGATGCCTGCTGCATCGCGCGCGAGGTTAGGCCGATCTTGTGGCCAATTACCCGCGCGCCAGCTTGCACGCGTTTGTCCGCCCACAACTGTTGCACCACATACGAGTCTTCGATCTCCATATTCGGCCAGGTTTTGCTCACCTGCGGGATGGGTTTGGCGGTACGGCCCGCTTCAAACAGGGCGTCCGCGGCTTGCTGCCGCTCTTCTTGGCTGATCATCTGGGGGTTCCTTCGGTTGATCTTTCGAGTACGACGAGGGGTGGCCGGGGGGCCTGAGATTTTCCTGTGATAGGAGGGGGCGGTAAAGCCGCTTCGCCATGGCTGATGACGAAGCGGTGCTCCAGCGAGTACCAGCACCCGACGACGTCTGCTGCCGGCGCAGGTTCGTTTTCGTGCAGAACGTAGTTGCCAATGAGCGCCCGCGTGACGCCGAACTGAACGTCGGTTTCAAGGTGCGGATCGTCGCTGGAGTAAAGCTGGGAGAACTGCGTCTTGTAGCCCGACTTGTGGATCAGGAAGTGGATATGCGCGGGCCGCAAGTTGTGCCGGCCCTGTGCGCGAATCAGCGCGCCAACCGGACCGCTGACCGGAATCGGATAGCCAGAGGGCTTGACGGTGCGAAACTCGATACATCCTTGCGCGTCGGTGACGAACTTGCCGCGCAGGTTCATGTCGGCTTGTTGAGGATCCTGGTTTTCGTAGTAGCCCTCGCCTGAGGCCTGCCAGATGTCGACATCGGCACCCGCGACAGGTTCACCGGACTCGTCCTGCACCCATGCCTTCACGAAGACCGGGTCGCCCGGGGTCTGCGAGCGCACGATGGAGCCACCGTTGGCTGTCAACGGTGAGCCCTGCCGCCAGAATGGACCCATCAGGTTGGCCGTTGTTTCTGAGGTGCCACCCCGACTGTTGTTCAACTGGCAGACAAGCGCGGAAACGCCGAGTGATCCAGCAGCCAACACCACCTCGTTGTGCGACGGCGTCGTCAGCTGTCCGCACTGAGCGATGACTGCACAGATTTTTCGAAATTCGGGCTCGGTGAGTTCAGTCTCCCGCACAAAATCGTGCAGGTGCTGAACGGCCGCCGCAAGGATGCGTCGCAGGCGCGGATCGGGTGTGCGTGCGACCTCGGAGAGAACGGCCTGCGTGAGCTCGGCCTGGTTTTGAATGATCATGGCTATTTGATATGGAGGCCGCCGTCGACAACAAGCGCAGTGCCAGTGATGAATGACGCTTCCTCGGACGCCATCCAAAGAATTGGCCGGGCAATCTCAATAGGGTCGGCCCAGCGACCGAGCAATGAGGTGTCTTGCCGCTGGCCCTTCAACTCCTCGACGCTCTTGCCCGCGGCTATTGTGCGGTTGATGTGAAACTCGGTGAGAGTAGAGCCGGGACACACCACGTTGACCCGAATGCCGCTGGCTGCTTCCTCGAAGGCTAGCGTGCGAGTCATGGCAATAATGGCCGCCTTGGTGGCGTCATACAGGGCCATGCCCTTGCGCCCCTTGACCGCGTAGCACGATGAGACATTCACAATTGCGCCCTTGCCTGATGCGCGCAGGGAGGGCAGGGCGGCGCGGCAAAAGTTCGCGTTGCCAATCATGTTCACGTTGAGGACTGCCTGCCACTCTTCTGGCGTAGCGTCAGCGAACGCTGAATAGTTTCGCATGGAGGCGTTGTTGACCAAGACGTCGATCCGGCCGAATGCGGCCAGGCATTGAGTGGCAGCAGACTTGGCGGCAACTTGGTCGGCCACGTTGGCTGTCATGACCTTCAGCTTTGCGCCGGGAGTGTCTTCGCCGATGAGGGCCGCAGTGCGCTCCAGCGCAGCGCCATCCATATCGACGATAAAGACTTGGGCACCTTCGGCGCAAAACAAGGCAGCGGTTGCTGCTCCGATCCCGCCCCCGCCGCCCGTGAGCAGGGCGACCTTGCCCTCAAGACGGCCGCTCACAGCGAATACACCGGCTGGTCATCGCCGGACACGAGATGCTCTTTCGCCCACTCCTGTGGCTTCTGTTCGCGGGGGAGTAGCACGCCGGCGGAGCGGACCCTCTGCGCGGCTGCCGCCGTTGCCGGCGGTTCCTGGCCTTGTTCGAGGCCGAGCGTCGCTTCAAAAAGCATGCGGCGTGCCATCACGATGGCGCGGTCGGAAGGCAGAAGTTTTTCGATATCGTGGTTCTGGATAGGCCCCATGCTTTCCTGCAGAGAGGCATCCTGCGCGGCAAACCCAAACACGCCACTGAATGATCGGCGTTCCTTCTGTGCCTGGCGGTCGATCAGGTAGTCGTTGTCCTTGTTGGCCTTTGGGCGCCAGCTGCCTCCAGGCACATTGGTGCCAGGCTCGTATTCGCAGTGAACGCCCTTGCCCTCTTCGAGGTGGTGGCGCTCTTCCTCGGACAAAGGTTTGTCAGGGTGGAAGTTGATGCTCCAGGCCCAGCAGTTGTGGTCGTCGATCGGGACCCACACATGGCCGCCAAGCGCATGGTCTCCAAACGGCGGAATCAGGTTGTACCAAGGAAAGATCCACTGGGTGACACGCCAGTAGTAGGAATCTGGTTCGCCCATGCGCCGGCCAAACAAGGTGAGCCCGCCGTCGTGTTTCTCGATCTCGAAGGTCACGTTGCCATCCTTCTTGATGTAGTCGTTGGCTTTCGTGCCCTGGTGAAAGGGATCGTTGTCGACCTCGTACTTGTGCACGAAGGACACGTGGCTGGTGTCGATGCCGCCCTCCATCGCCTGCAGGTAATTGCACTCCTGGGTTCGCTTGGACACGAACACATGGCTGTCAGGCAGGTTCGCCCACTCCACGCCAGGTGGTTGGGGCTGCTTGTCCTTAGGACCCATGTAAGCCCACACAATTCCGGCGCGTTCGATGCAGGGGTACCCGGTGATCGACATCCTCTCGCAGACCTGGGGCGCCTGCGGCACGTCGACGCAATTGCCATGGATGTCGAACTTCAGTCCGTGGTAGCTGCAGCGGATTCCGTTGCCTTCATTGCGTCCGAAGTAAAGCGACACTCCGCGGTGCGAGCAAAACTCGCTGATGAGTCCAGGGCGGCCCTCGCTGTCGCGAAAGGCAAGCAGCTTTTCGCTGAGGATCTGCACGCGAACTTGGGGTCCGTCGGCCTCTTCAATTTCACTCGAAAGCAGAATCGGAATCCAGTAGCGTCGCAGCAAGTTGCCGGTTGCGGTGCCCGGGCCCGTGCGCACCAGCGTCTTCATCATGTCTTTCATGGGCTGTCCATTTTGCGGTTAACGTGTCCATTATATGAACAGCCAGATCCGGGAGTCAAATCACCTTCGACCCCCAAGGCTGGATGTCAGCCGATCAGCCATACCCCGCAAAAACAGCCCGAACTCGTTGACCCGTGTTTCGGTCAGGCGGATGTCAGGCCCGAACACCCCCAGAGAACCAACCACGGTTCCGGTGCTGTCGAAAAAAGGCGCGGCAACTGCATAGGCCCCCTGGATGAGTTCGTTGTGGCCCATTGCATATCCGCGCTCGAGCGTCAGGGCAAGTTGGTCCCGAAGCCACGCAAGGTCGGAGTTCGTGCCTGCTGCAAATGCTTCCAGTTGGCCCACCTGCAGGGGAGTGTAAGCAAGGATGGCACGGCCGCTGGCACCTCGCACGAGCTTTTCGGTATAGCCAACGCCCCGTCTGAAGCTGATGGGCTGCGGACTCGGCATTTCGGCCACGCACAGGCGCATATCCCCACGGGCGACAAACAGTGCGACGGTTTCAGTCGTGAAAGTCCATGCCTCCGTCATCACGGGCCTTGCAAGGGAGCTGATGTCCAAGGTCGCGCTCCAGACGTGGGCGAGTTTCGCGACCGAAGGCCCTAGGCGGAACCGTTGCGGCTCGCCGGATGAGGTCACGAAGCCCTTCTTCTCCAGCGTATTGAGCAGGCGGTACAGGGTCGGTCTGCTCAGTCCCACGATCTTCACGAGATCCGCTACGAGGAGGTCATGGTTCCCAGGGCCGAACGCGGCGAGCACATCCAACGCTCGCTCCACAGCGCGTACGCCTTCGCTAGCAACCGGAGTGGGCTTTTCGTCGGATTCTGTATCCATTGGTTGAAGATTTAAGGTGTGTTAGTTTTCCAAGTCAATTCTAATTGACAAATTAGAGACGCATGTCCATGATGCGAACAGTCTGTGCCGACAATTGGTGCCGAAAACAAAGGAGACTTTATGCACAAGCGGACATTTCTCGCCCGCATCTTAGCCGCAGTTAGCGGTTCTGTGATCGCGGTCACTGCTTCCACCGCCTCGGCGCAAGAGTGGCCGGCCAAGCCCATTCGCATTATTGTGAGTTTCGCCCCGGGCGGGCTGACTGACACGATCGCCCGCGCTCTTCAGGCCCGGTTGCAGGAGGGTTTCGGCCAGCCGATCGTCATAGAAAACCGGCCAGGCGCGGGGGGAACCCTGGCGGAAGGACTTCTGGCCAAGGCACCCGCCGACGGCTATACCATTCTGCTAAGCGCAGACAGCGTTCCGGCGAACCCTCACCTCATGCAGAACCTGACATATGACACGTTCAAGGACTTAGTGCCGGTTAGTCTGCTAGCGCGCATCCCGCTCGTCATGCTGGTGAACCCTACGGTGCCAGCATCGACTGTGAGGGAGTTCGTTTCTTATGCAAAAACCGGTGGCGTGAAGGCCAGTTATGGAAGTCCAGGAATCGGGACCAGCAACCACCTCTACTTCGAAGTCTTCAAGGATCTCACCAACATCGACCTGCCGCACGTTGCCT
>CAISJH010000793.1 GCA_903885585.1 uncultured beta proteobacterium | reverse complement strand
TGCTGCCCTGGGCCCGCCTGGCCCTGCTGTGTGCGGCCGTGGTGGCGGCCGGCACGCTGACGGCCGCCTGGACGGCACGGCGCGCCGCCTCTCGCAGCGCGGTGCTTTCGGTCAAGGAGGACTGGTGACCGCCCCTCTGCACCCCGGGCTCCCCGCTCCTTCAGTACCAAGTTCGCCCACCTTGCAGGGGGCCGGGCTGAGCAGCCGCCGTGCCTGGCTGTGGCAACTGGGCACCCGCGCCGCCACCGGCCTGGGGCTCGCCAGCGCGCTGCAAGAGGGCGCCGAGGCGGCCACCCATGCTGCCGCGGCTGACCCCGTGCGCCGAGGCCGGCCGCTCACCTTCCCGCGGGACCACGGCGCCCACCCGGGCAGCCGCATCGAGTGGTGGTACCTCACCGGCTGGCTGGGCGACTCTGAGGATGCAGCGGCTTCCAGTCTGCTCGGCTTCCAGATCACGTTCTTCCGCAGCCGCACGGGCCTGGCCGAGGGGCTGGGCGGCCGCTTTGCGCCACGGCAGTTGCTGTTCGCCCACGCTGCCCTGACCGACGTGAAGGCCGGCACCCACCAGCATGACGCACGGCTGGGGCGCTGGTCGGGGCAGGACGAGCCGGGCGCGCGGGTGCGGGCGTCGCTGCACGACGCCGATGTCAGGGTGCACGGCTGGCACCTGCGCCGCCAGGACGGGCCCGCCCGCTGGCTGGCCGAGCTTTCCGCGCGCGGCTTTGCGCTGCAACTGAGCATGGCCCGCACCCAGCCTGTGCTGCTGCAGGGCGAGGCCGGCTTCTCGCGCAAGGGCCCGCAGGAGGCGCAGGCCAGCCACTACCTGAGCGAGCCGCAACTGGCGGTGAGCGGGCAGCTGCGCCGCGACGGGCGGACCCAGCAGGTCACCGGCCGCGCCTGGCTGGACCACGAGTGGAGCGACGAGCTGCTGCACCCCGAGGCCGTGGGCTGGGACTGGATCGGCATCAACCTCGACGACGGCTCGGCGCTGACCGCCTTTCGGCTGCGGCGAGCCGATGGCAGCCCGCTCTGGGACGGCGGCAGCTTCCGCACCGCACAGGGGGCCCAGGCGCAGAGCTTTCCGTCCGGCTCGGTGCGCTTTGAGCCGGGGCGGCGCTGGCGCAGCCCCACCTCCGGCGCCGACTACCCCGTCACCTGGACCGTGCACACGCCCGCGGGGCGCTTCACTGTGCAGGCGCTGCTGGACGCCCAGGAGCTGGACAGCCGCAGCAGCACCGGCACCGTCTACTGGGAGGGCCTGTCCACCCTGCTGGACGAGTCCGGCCGACGCGTGGGCCTGGGCTACCTGGAGATGACCGGCTACGCCGGACGGCTGGTGCTGTAGACCACTGGGGCGGCGATCCGCGGCTCGCCGCATCCGAGACAAGACATCACCACCGCACTTGCGCAGCGGCAGGCTGTCCTGCGCAGGTTCGCGGTCTCATCGCTGGTGTGCTGCTGGACTTTCTACGCTCCCCGCAGGCCTACCAGACCATCGGCGTACAGGGTGAGCGCGTCGATACCATCGAGACGCACCACGCCTGGGTTTTCCTCGTGGGCGAACATGCGCTCAAGCTGAAGAAGCCTGTGCGCAGCCGCTGGCTGGACTTCTCGACTGCGGCCTTGCGCGGGGCGGCCTGCCGCGAGGAGTGGCGCCTGAACCAGGCGCTGGCGCCGGGGGTGTACCTGGGCATCGTCCAGGCCCGACTGGAGGCTAGCGGGTGGGTATTGCGGCGCAAGAGTGATCTTTCACCGATCTCGAGCAGCGCCACGGCGGATGCAACAGCGCCGCCCGCGGCTGGCGCCGAAGAGGACTGGCTGGTCCTCATGCGTCGCCTGCCCGCCCATCGGATGCTGGATCAGCTGGTCCTGGGTGGGCAGGTGGGCCCCGATGCCCTGGACCGGCTGGCCCGGGTGCTGAGCCAGTTCTGGTCGGCCGCGCCGCGGGCCGAGGTGCTGCCCGAAGCCTGGTGCGAGCGCGCGCGGCAGGCACTGCAAGACCACGCGTCGGGCCTGGACAACCAGGCATGGGCGCAGGCCTGGGCGCACAGCGGCTGGAAAGATGGCCGATGGGCGCACGCGGCCCAGCAGGCGCAGCAGGCCCTGACGGGCTGCGCAAGCCTGCTGCAAGGGTGTGAAAAGGACCTGGCGCAGCGCGCGGCCCGGCGCCGCATCGTCTGCGGGCATGGCGACCTGCGCCCCGAGCATGTGTACCTGCCCCCAGCGCCTGGCATCCCGATGGTCATCGATCGTCTGGAGTTCAGCGCCTCACTGCGGGAGGTGGACCCATTCGACGAACTGGCCTTTCTGGCGATGGAGTGCCGCCGTCTGGGCGCGGCCTGGGTCGGCAGACGGCTGTTTGCCCGCTGCGGCCGGATGATGGACGACCGCCCGCCCCACCGCTTGCTGCGGCTGTTCACCGCGCAACGCGCGTTGCTGAGAGCCAGGCTCGCCCTGGCGCATCTGCAGGAGTCGCCCATTCGCGACGGCGAGCGCTGGCGCTCATGGGCTTTCTGGTACCTGGGTTGCGCGGTACTGGCCACCGGGGTGGGGGCAGATCGAAGCTGACGCCGCGAACTGCCACTGCAGCCAGCCCCAGCAGCTGACGATCAACAGGCGCTGGCCTCCAGGACCGTCGACCGTCAGAAGTTTCAGCTTGGGAAAGCACCCGCTTTGCCAGAGAATGCAGCACATGGAAGCTTCACGGCGACTTCTGACCGCTGGACGCGTCAGCCAACTCAGCGAAGCCTCAGCCTCCCTGCGAGCTTTC
>CAISJH010000792.1 GCA_903885585.1 uncultured beta proteobacterium | reverse complement strand
GTGGTGCAGGGCGAGGTGTTTGACGTGGCGGTGGACATCCGCGCCGGCTCACCCACCTTCGGCCGCTGGGTGGGCGAGGTGTTGTCTGAGCAGAACAAGCGCCAACTGTGGATTCCCCCCGGCTTTGCCCACGGCTTTGTGACCTTGAGCGAGACAGCTGACTTTCTCTACAAGACCACTGACTTCTACGCCCCTCAGGCCGAACGCTGCATCGCCTGGAACGACCCGGTCATCGGCATCCGCTGGCCGTATGACGGCCAACCCCAGGTGTCTGCCAAGGACGCGCTGGGGGTGGAGTTGGGTGGGGCGGAGGTGTTTGTTTCGCCGTGAGCTGAGGTAACATCCATAAACGACTCACCCTTCGACCGTCTGGTTCGGCCAGATGCTCTTAGGGCGGCAGGCCGCCTACGGGCGGCTTTGCCATTTCTGGAGGTGCGGTGCGAACGGTTGTCTACGTGGACGGGTACAACCTGTACTACGGCCTGCTCAGGGGCACGAAGCTGAAATGGCTTGATCTCGTTGCCCTCTTCGAGAGCCATGTTCTGGCGCCTGAAACAGAGCTGATAGAGGTGAGGTACTACACCGCGCCGGTGCTTGCCAGGATGTGCGACGACCCAGAGTCACCCCGCCGGCAGCGCATCTATCTTCAGGCGTTGCGGCGCATGCATCCACTGCGGTTGAAGGTGATTGAAGGCAAGATTGCCGCGGCCACGCCCTACCAGCGTCTGGTTGAGGCCATACCTGAGGCACCGCATCTGAAAAGGGTGAAGGTGTTTCACTTCAACGAGAAAAAGTCAGACGTGAATCTGGCAGCGGATCTGATCTCTGGCGCGTGGACGGATGCTTACGAGCAAGCGGTGGTTTGCTCCAACGACACTGACCTTGAAGCCGCATTGGAGACGGTACGAACCCACCATCCCACCCTTCGCCTGGGTGTTGTGGCGCCTGTGCCCGGCTCTGACCATCGATACATCGCTGGTGACCTGAAGCAGCACGCCCACTGGGCCAAGCCGCTGAGCATGACCCATTTGTCCAAGGCGCAATTGCCAGATCGCATCCCCGCGTCGGCGATCCACAAGCCGCTTGCCTGGGGCTGAGACGGTGGCGTGGGTGTCATTGATGACCCCAAGACGCGCCGCGCTTCGAACACCTTCTGGGTGATGGCAGCTCCGGGCAAGAACTTTGTGGGCGGCCAGCCCAGTGCGCTGGTGCTGGGCGACAACATCTTCCACGGCCACGACCTGCAGCCCATGCTCAAGCGCGCGGCCGAGCGCACTGAGGGAGCGACCGTGTTCGCCTACCACGTGCACGACCCGGAGCGCTACGGCGTGGTGGAGTTCGATGCCGACAAGCGTGCACTCAGCATCGAGGAAAAACCCAAGGCGCCGAAGAGCAACTACGCCGTCACGGGCCTGTACTTCTACGACCAGCAGGTGTGCGACATCGCCGCCGACATCAAACCTTCAGCCCGCGGTGAGTTGGAGATCACCACCGTGAACGAGCGCTACCTGCACCAGCAGCAGCTGAGCGTGGAGATCATGGGCCGCGGCTATGCCTGGCTGGACACCGGCACGCACGACAGCCTGATGGAGGCCGGACAGTTCATCGCCACCCTGGAAAAGCGCCAAGGCCTGAAGGTGGCCTGCCCCGAGGAAGTGGCCTTCCGCGCCGGCTGGATCAGCGCCGAGCAGCTGGAGCGCCAGGCTCAGCCGATGCTGAAGAACGGGTCTGGGCGGTATTTGATGCAGGTGGCGAGGGAGAGGGTGTATTGAGTGCTTTGCGGGGTGCGGGTAGCCCACCACTGCTAGACTTTCCAACATGGCAATCGACACAACCTTCTTGGGCTCTGTCCGGGTAACCGGCGAAGATGCAAAGTCTTTTTCGCGCAAGGTTACGCATGCCCGTGGCACCAAGGCTGCAGCGCAGGCTGCTGCCAACGGCCGCGTGATGGTCAGCACTTTCGCCCTGAAGGGGGTGGTGCCCATCCACATCAAGCCGACGCGGGCGGCCACAAAGAAGTAGGCCGTCGTGCCTTACGAGTTGCGGGCCTTGGCTGAGGATGACGGCTGTTCATCGCTAAGCCTGGGCTTGCCGTCATTGGTGCCCCTCAAGACCTTCCTGCGCAAAGAGGCTAAGCGCCTGGTGTGGGCGCGCAACTGGTGGATTTCGCCCTGGGTCTGACTGTCAAGCACATTGCTCCGTACGCTGGTTGTCGGTTCCTGGTGGTGGATGCCAAGCCAGATTCGGTGGGCTTCTATCGCCGCAAGGGCTTCACGACGATTGGCCTGGCGACGAACACGGCTGATACCTTCACCCCCATGTTCATCGATCTGCAGCGCCTGGACATGCAGCCCAGCGAAGGCACATCCCGGTGAACCTTGTTCTGGCGTGCCGCTTGGGGCGCTTTCCAGCGCCGGGCATCCTGGGCGCCAGGCCCAGCCCATGCTAAACAACGGGTATGGGCGGTATTTGATGCAGCTTCTTCGCGAGAGGGTGTATTGATAAGGCGGGTGGAGCCGTTGGATGCGCTGCATCGTGGCCGCAACTTGCCGCACCCCCTTCAGAGGGGCGCGGGGAACCCACTTTCGGGGGTGGTGAGCAGAGCGGCGGGTTTCTACAGTGGTGCGATGGCAGATGAAGCAGCACCCTCGGAAGCCCCGCCCGAAACTTCGACGGAAACCCGCCCCGCCGACGAGTACGACATCCCCTGGAAAGAGGCCATCGAGGGC
>CAISJH010000791.1 GCA_903885585.1 uncultured beta proteobacterium | reverse complement strand
TGTCCGGGGTGGCCACACCGACCGAACTGGGCGCCATCACCGTGGTGTATGCGATAGCGCTGGGCTTTGCCTACCGCGAGCTGACGCTCAAGCGCCTGTTCGCCTGCATCAGCGAGACCGCGGTGACCAGCGGCGTGCTGGTGTTCATCATGGCCGCCGCGGTGCCCTTCGGCTGGGCGATTGCGGTCAACAACGTGCCGGCGCAACTGGCCGCCTGGTTGCTGGAGATCACCACCAACAAGTGGCTGATCCTCGCCATGATCAACGTGCTGCTGCTGGTCATCGGCTGCTTCATGGAGACCACCGCAATCCTGCTGATTGCGGTGCCGACCTTCCTGCCGCTGGTGATGCAACTGGGCATCGATCCGATCCACTTCGGCCTCATCATCATCCTGAACCTGCTGATTGGCGCGACCACCCCACCTTTCGGCGTGCTGCTGTTCATCGTGCAGGACATCGCCAAAGTGAGTTTTGGTGCCGTGGTGCGCGCGATCCTGCCGTTCTACGTGCCGTTGGCCATCGCGCTGCTGATGATCACCTACTGGCCCGACCTGTCGCTGTGGCTGCCGCGGATGTTGAAGTGACTCGGCGGGCGCAGTGGCTCAGAGATGTGCGCGGTGATGGCGCAGGTGGTCTTCGATGAAGGTCGATACGAAGAAGTAGCCATGGTCATACCCTGGCTGACGGCGCAGCTGCAGCGGGACCTTGGCGGCCGCACAAGCCTGCTCGAGCAGGTCGGGACGCAGCTGGGTGACGAGGAAGGGGTCGGCCTCGCCTTGGTCCACCAGGATCGGCGGGCCTGACCAACCGCGCGACTGCACCAGCGCCGTGCTGTCATAAGCTGCCCAGGCAGCGCGGTCCTGCCCAAGATAGCCGGCAAGTGCCTTTTCACCCCACGGACAGCGCATGGGCGCTGCAATGGGCGCGAACGCTGACACACTGCGGATCCATCCCGGCATGGACAGCGCCATCGTCAGCGCACCATGCCCGCCCATGGAGTGACCCGACATCGCGGTACGCGCTCCATCCACAGGGAATTCAGCCTCGACGAGGCTGCGCAACTCCTCAGAAATGTATCGGCGCATCCGGTAATGCTGTGACCAAGGCTCGCAAGTGGCATCGACATAAAAACCTGCCCCGATCCCGAAGTCCCAGGTGTCACGATCTCCCGGCAGCGTGATGCCGCGGGGGCTGGTGTCGGGAACGACCAGCGCCAAGCCGAGCTCGGCCGCAACCCGCTGGGCGCCCGCCTTGGCGATGAAGTTCTCCTCGGTGCAAGTCAGCCCGGAGAGCCACCACAGCGCCGGCACGCGGCCCGCATTCGCCTGCGGTGGCAGGAACAAGCCAAAGCGCATCGTGCATCCGGTCGCCTCGGATTCGTGCGACCACACCTGCTGGGCGCCGCCAAAGCAGCGGCTGTCGGAGACCTTCTTGAGCGTCATCAGAAGGTGACCACCGAACGGATGGAACTGCCTTCATGCATCAGGTCAAAGGCGTCGTTGATGCGCTCGATCGGCATCACGTGGGTGATCAGGCTGTCGATGTCGATCTTGCCGTCCATGTACCAGTCGACGATCTTCGGCACGTCGCTGCGCCCGCGTGCCCCGCCAAAGGCCGAGCCTTTCCAGACCCTGCCGGTGACGAGTTGAAAGGGCCGAGTCTTGATCTCCTGGCCGGCGCCTGCCACCCCGATGATGACGCTGACACCCCAGCCGCGGTGGCAGCACTCGAGCGCCTGGCGCATGACCTCGACGTTGCCGATGCACTCGAAGGAATAGTCCGCTCCGCCGCCAGTGAGCGCGACGAGGTGGGCGACCAGGTCACCGCCAACCTCCTTCGGATTGACGAAGTGCGTCATGCCGAACTTCTCAGCAATCGCCTTGCGAGACGGGTTGATGTCCACCCCGATGATCATGTTGGCGCCCACCATCCGGGCGCCCTGGATCACGTTCAGACCGATGCCGCCCAAGCCGAAGACGACCACGTTGGCGCCCGGCTCGACCTTGGCAGTGTTGATGACCGCACCGATACCGGTGGTCACGCCGCAGCCGATGTAGCAGATCTTGTCGAATGGCGCGTCCTCGCGCACTTTGGCCAGCGCAATCTCGGGCAGCACCGTGAAGTTGGAGAACGTGGAGCAGCCCATGTAGTGGTGGATCTTGCGTCCGCCGATGGAGAAGCGGCTGGTGCCGTCGGGCATCACCCCCTGGCCTTGCGTGGCGCGGATAGCCGTGCACAGGTTGGTCTTGCGCGACAGGCAGGACTTGCACTGCCGGCACTCCGGCGTGTAAAGCGGGATGACGTGGTCACCCTTCTTCAGCGTGGTCACGCCCACCCCGACGTCGACGACCACACCGGCGCCCTCGTGGCCGAAGATCGCGGGAAACAGTCCCTCCGGATCGGCACCCGAGCGCGTGAACTCATCGGTGTGGCACACCCCGCTGGCCTTGATCTCGACCAACACCTCCAGGGCCCTGGGCCCCTCAAGCTGCACGGTCTCGATGACCAAGGGCTTGCCCGCCTCGTACGACACCGCTGCTTTCACGTCCATGGTCTGCTCCCTGCGCGGCTTGAGCGCTGTCCAAAACACCGATGTTCGGGCACGAGCGAGCGCGCTGTCAATGCATGGCGGCGGCGCGCCGCACGGCCCTTGACCCCGACCGATGGTATCGATACCATTCAGGGTGGACTCTTGAACCATTCGTCCACGCATCGAGAACTTCGAGGAGCCGTCCATGTCCACCGCACCGCCCGTGCAAACCCTCCGCAGTGCCTGGTGGGAGCCGCGCATCGAGCGCGCGACGCTCAAGGGGTTGATGAAGCGCGCCAACGGCCCGGGTCTCTATTTCCTCGCAGTGTGGGGGCTGCTGCTTGCGGCGGCGGGCTTGTGGATCCACCTCGCCCGGGACAGCGCCTGGCTGGTGCCCGCGGTCATCAGCTACGGCGTGGTGCTGGGCTTCGCTTACGCGCCCTCACATGAGTGTGCCCATGGCACCGCCTTCCGGACGCGCTGGCTCAACGAGACCGTGCTGTGGGCCAGCTCCTTCATCTGGGGTGAGTCACCGACCCACCGGCGATTTGCACACTCGCACCATCACACCCACACCTGGCACTGGAAGGTCGACGCGCAGATGGGCTACACCAATCCGGTGCAGTTGCGGACGTGGTTCGGCGACGTGATCGGGCTGCTGGAGTTCTGGCCACGCGCCAAGCTGATGGTGCGGCATGCGAGCGGCCGCATCCTCGAGCGCGAGAGGGTCTACCTGCCCGCGGGGCAGGAGCGGGTGGTCGTGCGCGAGGCGCGCCTGCTGATGGCAGGCTACGCCGGGCTGCTCGCCTGGGCCGTGATCGGCCAGACCTGGGTGCCGATGCTCTACTTCTTCATTCCGCGCTTCGCGGGGGCCTTCGCGGTTTATGCGTTCATCACGACCCAGCACATGGCGATGGCGCAGAACGTGTCTGATCACCGGCTTTGCACCCGGTCGATGACCAACTCCTGGCTGGGCCGCGTGCTGTACTGGAACATGAACTATCACATCGAGCACCATGTCTACCCGTCGGTGCC
>CAISJH010000790.1 GCA_903885585.1 uncultured beta proteobacterium | reverse complement strand
TCCACGGCGGCCCCGGGTGCGCGACTGAACAGCGAGACGGCCGGCAGCATGGTGGACCGCCTGTCCATCATGGCGCTGAAGATCCATGCCATGCGGGCCCAGACGCTGCGTACCGACGCCGATGCTGCGCACCTCGCGTCCAGCCAGCGCAAGCTCGCGCAGCTGCAGTTGCAGCGTCAGGATCTCATGGGCTGCCTGGACGCTCTCATCGCCGATGCGCAGGCGGGGCGCGCCTACTTCAAGGTCTACCGCCAATTCAAGATGTACAACGACGCACGGTACAACCCCGTTCTGGTGGCCGAGGCCACAGGTCAGCGCGGTGTTGCGGGGGGTTGAGCAGCCAACATCCCGCCCCAGGGTGGTGCTCCCCCCTCAGTCTGCAGACCTGCGTCGCCAAGTCCAGATCGGACGGTGCCGCCGGATCGTGAGCGTCAGGTCAATAATCCTCAGATGCAGGTTTTCCGCGGGCTTCCGCCTTCCCATGCGCGCGCCGCCTGCGCGCTGACCATCGGCAACTTCGACGGCGTGCACCGTGGCCACCAGGCCATGCTGGCCATGTTGACGCACGAGGCACGCCAGCGCGGCCTGCCCTGCTGCGTCGTGACCTTCGAACCCCACCCGCGGGACTACTTCGCCCACCGCAGCGGCCGGCCCGAGGCCGCGCCCACCCGCATCTCCACGCTGCGCGACACCGTCTCCGCGCTGGCCGAGTGCGGCGTGGACCGGCTCGTGGTGCTGCGCTTTGACGAGGCCTTGTCCAGCCTCCCGCCGCAGGACTTCATCACCCGCATCCTGGTGCACGGGCTCGGTGCACGGCTGGTCATGGTGGGCGACGACTTCCGCTTCGGCGCGCGGCGCGCTGGCGACTACGCCCTGTTGGACCGCGCAGGGGGTGAACTCGGCTTCGATGTCGCGCGCATGATGAGCTTCGAGGTGCACGGCCTGCGTGTGTCCAGCTCGGCCGTGCGCACAGCCCTGGCCGAGGGCGACATGGACCGCGCAGCGGCCTTGCTGGGGCGCCCCTATGCCATCAGCGGACGCGCCGTGCATGGGCGCAAGCTGGGGCGTGAGCTGGGCTTTCGCACGCTGAACCTGCGCTTCGTCCACCCGCGGCCGGCGGCCATGGGCATCTTCGTGGCGCGCATCCACGGGCTGGGCGAAGCCACCCTGCCGGGAGTGGCCAGCCTGGGCGTGCGGCCCACGGTGGAAGACGCCGGCCGCGTGCTGCTGGAAACCCATGCGCTGGAGTGGCCAGCATCGCTCGGCCTGGAAGGCGGCTACGGCCGCTGCCTGCGGGTGGAACTGGTCCACAAGCTGCACGATGAACGGCGCTATGAATCGCTGCAGGCCTTGGAGCAGGGCATTGCCCAGGATGTGAAGGATGCGCGGGCCTGGTTCGCCGCCCGACAAGGGTGAGGCCTGCCGTCAAAACCGCCAGACCACCGCGCCTGAAGCCGTGCTGAACTCCCGCTGGCGGGTCAGGGGGCTGTCTGCAGCCGACCCCAACAGACGGGTGTGACCCACGCCCAGTGAAGCGCCAAAGGGCTGGCCCCAGGCCTGAAACTCAGTGCGCCAGACCGCAGACAGCTGCAGGTCGCGCAGGCCGGATGTGGCCTTGAAAGCAGGCAGCCCGGAATCTCGGGACTGGGCGGCCGTCACCCCGTGCCAGTTCTGCATGTAGCGCGCGCCGCCGGCGCTCAAGGTCGCGCCCAACGCCAGGCTCTCGCCTTGGCCCCATTGCCAGCGCCTCGTCGCGCCAAAATCGCTCACAAAGCCGCCACCGTGCCCCAGCAGGTCGTTGCTGATACCCGCCGTCAACCGCCATTCAGGGTTGGGGTCCCAACGCGCCGACCAGCGCGCACGCACCGTGCTGCGGATGTCACCCATGCCTGCCAGTTCCGGACTCTCAGAGGCCGTGCGGCCCGGGTCGAAACGCAGCCCGACGCCCAGACGAAACTTGCCGCGGCGGGCCAGCTCCGCTGCCAACCCGCGCTCCACGTCTTCCGACGTGCGCGTGGTGAACCCACCCGATCCTGTCAAGGTGATCCGGCCGTAGCGCAGGAACCCGGCGGGCGTCAGGTGATAACCCATGTCGGAGGAACCCAGAAAAGCCGGGCCATGGCGCAGGGTCAACCCCACTGCGCCTTCAAACCTTGGAGCTGTCGACTCGGCCTGCGCCAGGGCGCCATCGCACACTGCGCACAGGCACAGCCCCCACCACCAGCAAGCCGTGACAGCACGTCCGCCCAACATCCTCATCCCGTGCCCTTTCAAGACTCTAGATTCTGGCCCGCCACCGCGTCGCGCCGCGCATCAACCCCAAGCCTAAAATGCTGGCATGAGTTCTCCTCCCGCGCATTGCCTCTTCTCAGGCCGGCACGCCCGCACGCGCCGCCAGACGACGCGGGACCGAATTCGGGGCTGACACCTCAGGCGCTCACTCTCCACTGGCAGCGCCCTTACCCCTCCCGCCCCCGCGACGCCCTCCTGCCCAGCCAGGACCAGCCCCTGTTCACCGCGACCTGCGCCTTACACGGCGCGCCCCAGGCCATGAGCACCCCCGCCAACCAGAGTTCCGCTGACGCCACCCAGGCAGCGGCCGCACAAGACTACCGCTCCACCCTGAACTTGCCCGACACGCCCTTCCCCATGCGCGGCGACCTGCCCAAGCGCGAGCCGGGCTGGGTGAAGGAGTGGAATGAAGGCGGCCTGTACCAACGCCTGCGCGTGGCGCGCCACGGCGCGCCGCTGTTCGTGCTGCACGACGGCCCGCCCTATGCCAATGGCAAGCTGCATATCGGCCACGCACTGAACAAGGTGCTCAAGGACATGATCGTCAAGTCGCGCCAGCTGGCGGGCTATGACGCCCGCTACGTGCCGGGTTGGGACTGCCACGGCCTGCCGATCGAGAACGCCATCGAGAAGCTCCACGGCCGCGGCCTGCCGCGCGATGTGGTGCAGGCCAAGAGCCGGGCCTTCGCCACCGAGCAGATCGCACAGCAGATGCTGGACTTCCAGCGGCTGGGCGTGCTGGGCGACTGGGCGCACCCCTACCGCACGATGGACCCGGGCAACGAGGCCGGCGAGATGCGCGTGCTCAAGCGCCTGATGGAGCGCGGCTTCGTCTACCGCGGCAGCAAGCCGGTGTACTGGTGCTTTGACTGCGGCTCGTCGCTGGCCGAGTTCGAGATCGAGTACGCGGACAAGACCTCGCCCACGGTGGACGTGGCCTTCCTGGCGCAGGACCGGGCCGCCGTGGCTAAAGCGTTCGGCCTGCCCGCGCTCGACCAGGACGCCTACGCCGTCATCTGGACCACCACGCCCTGGACGCTGCCGGCCAACCAGGCGCTGAACCTGAACCCTGCGCTCGAGTACGCGCTGGTGCGCACCGAGCGCGGCCTGCTCATCCTGGCCTCGGCCCTGGTGGAGAAGTGTCTGGAGCGCTACGGCCTGCAAGGCACGGTGCTCGCCACCACGCTGGGTGAAGCCCTGGGCGGCCTGCACTTCCACCACCCGCTGGCCCATGTGCACGAGGGCTACGCCCGCACGTCCCCGGTCTACCTGGCCGACTACGCCACCGCCGACGACGGCACCGGCATCGTGCACTCGGCCCCGGCCTACGGCGTGGAGGACTTCAACTCCTGCATCGCGCACGGGTTGAAGCACGACCAGATCCTGAATCCGGTGCAAGGCCACGGGCGTTACGAGGAAGCCCTGCCCCTCTTCGGCGGGCTGGACATCTGGAAGGCCAACCCGCAGATCATCGAGACGCTGCGCGCGGCGGACCGTTTGATGGCCACCGCCAAGCTGCAGCACAGCTACCCGCACTGCTGGCGCCACAAGAGCCCGGTGATCTACCGTGCTGCGGCGCAATGGTTCGTGCGCATGGACGAAGGCCAAGGCGTGTTCACCTTGGACAAGGCAGAGAAGACCCTGCGCCAGACGGCGCTGGAGGCCATCGACGCCACGAGCTTCTACCCCGAGAACGGCCGTGCCCGGCTGCGCGACATGATCGCCAACCGGCCGGACTGGTGCATCAGCCGCCAGCGCAGCTGGGGCGTGCCCCTGCCCTTCTTCCTGCACAAGGTCACCGG
>CAISJH010000789.1 GCA_903885585.1 uncultured beta proteobacterium | reverse complement strand
GAGCGCGAAGATCGTATGGGGCAGCGCGCGCGCGCCTGTTCGGTGCCAGTGCTTTACGTGCATCTCGTTGGCGGCCAAGACGAAGTCGTGTTCGATGGAGCCTCCTTCGCGGTGGATGCGCTGGGCCAGGTGCAGGCCCGCGCCCCGTCCTTCGAGCCTGCGTTGACGCTGCTGACGCTCAGCGCTGACGGGTGCGTAGAGGGTGAACTCGCGGAATTGCCCAGTCCTGAGCAGCAGGCTTGGTCAGCGCTGGTAGTGGGCGTGCGTGATTACGTCGGCAAGAACGGCTTTCCCGGCGCGATCATCGGCCTGTCTGGAGGCATCGACTCCGCGTTGGTGCTGGCGGTGGCCGTAGACGCGTTGGGGGCCGACCGTGTGCGCACGGTGATGATGCCGTCGCCGTATACAGCGGACATCTCCTGGGTGGACGCCCGGGAGATGGCACAGGGCCTGGGCGTTCGCTACGACGAGATCTCGATCGCCCCCATGATGCAGGCCTTCAACGAGAGCTTGGCCCCTCACTTCGCCGGTCTGCCAGAGGACGCCACCGAGGAGAACATCCAGGCCCGCATCCGAGGCACGCTGCTGATGGCGCTGTCCAACAAGACCGGGTCGATCGTCCTCACCACGGGCAACAAGAGCGAGATGGCCACCGGTTACTGCACCTTGTACGGTGACATGGCTGGCGGTTTTGCGGTCATCAAGGACGTGGCCAAGACCTTGGTGTACCGACTTGCCCGCTGGAAGAACGAGCAGGGTGCGCTGAGCGCAGGCAGCGCAGCCGCCGCACTGGTCATCCCTGAGCGCATCATCACGCGCCCCCCGTCTGCGGAGCTCCGTCCAGACCAGACCGATCAGGACAGTCTGCCGCCCTACGACGTGCTGGACGCCATCCTGGCGCTGTACATGGAAGACGACCGCAGCGTGAGGGACATCATCGCTCTTGGCTATGCGGCAGCCGATGTGGAGCGCGTCACCCACCTCATCAAGGTCAACGAGTACAAGCGCAGGCAGGCTCCTGTGGGCATCCGCATCACGCATCGCGCCTTCGGCCGCGATTGGCGTTACCCGATCACGTCCAAGTTCCGTGCGTAAACTGTCCACTGCCATCCAGATTCAAGGAGTCCCATGAAGCAGATCACCGCCATCATCAAGCCCTTCAAGCTCGAAGAGGTACGCGAGGCGCTGGCCGAGGTGGGTGTATCGGGCCTCACAGTGACCGAAGTCAAGGGTTTCGGCCGTCAGAAGGGGCACACGGAGCTGTACCGCGGCGCGGAGTACGTCGTCGACTTCCTGCCCAAGGTGAAGATCGAGATCGTGGTCAAGGATGTGGACGTGGAGCGCTGCATTGACGCCGTGGTCCGTGCCGCCAAGACTGGGAAGATCGGTGACGGCAAGATCTTCGTCACCCCCGTCGAGCAGGTGATCCGCATCCGCACAGGTGAGACGGACGAGTCCGCAGTCTGAGCTTTCAACGCTGCAGGGCGCAAGGCCTCGGCGGCCTTCTCAGATATCCCGGTAACTGTCCGGTTGCAGCGCTGAACGGGCGGCGTCGCCAAGACGCACCAGCAGTCTGGCTGGGTCGGTCTCGATATGGAGACCATCCACCTGCGTGCGCTCCAGAAACCCCGCCTGGACGGTGTGTTCCAGGAAAGCCAGCAGCCCACCGTAAAAGCCGTTCACGTTCAGCAAACCGATAGGCTGGTCGTGGTAGCCGATCTGCCGCCAGGTCCAGACCTCGAAGAGCTCTTCCAACGTACCGATGCCGCCCGGCAAGGCAAGAAAGGCATCCGCCCGTTCGGCCATCAGTTGCTTACGTTGGTGCATGGTCTCCACGATGTGGATCTCCGACAGCCCGCCGTGCCCTACCTCGCGCTCCATGAGCTTGCGCGGAATCACGCCTACCACGCGGCCACCAGCCTCGAGAACGGCGTTGGCCACGATCCCCATCAGGCCGACCTTGCCGCCCCCGTACACCAACTGCCAGCCCAACTGGCCGATGAGCAGACCTGTCTGGCGGGCGGCCTCGGCGTAAGCCGAGTCGGCGCCAGGGCGAGATCCGCAGTACACGCAAACTGAAAAGGGCTGCTCGGCGGTTGTCGGGTTGGTCATGACAGTCGATTCTGCGAGGTGTTGCGGTCAGTCCAGATGGACGCTGCGACTCTGTTCAGGCGTCATGGCATCCACCGGGCCCACAAGGCCGCCGCCCAGACGCCAGCGCAGAGCAGCAGCGATACCAGCACCGCCGCACTGCCGAGATCCTTGGCCCGCTTGCTGAGCTCGTGGTGATCGAGCGAAATGCGGTCGATCGCGTTCTCAATGGCGGAGTTCAGCAGCTCCACGATCAACACCAGCGCGGCAACGCCGATCAGCACCGCCCGCTCAAGCCAATTCTGGCCCAGCCACAGGCCCAGGGGCAGCAACAATGCAAACAGCACGCTCTCCTGGCGAAAGGCGCTCTCGTGACACCAAGCTGCTCGCAGTCCTGCCCAGGAGTGCCCGGTGGCCCGTACCACGCGGCGCCAGCCTCTGTGTACCTTGTGCGGATTGGCAGGCGCTAGCGGGGTGGGCGTGGGCGTCATGGTGCTGTGCGGGTGGGCGGTGTGGGTGGCCGCTCAAGCACGTGGAGAGAGGTCGTTCCGGGCGTCCACCAGGCGGGTGCCGCACAGCAGGTCGTGGATGAACTGCCTTTCGGGGCTCCAGCGGCTGCCTACCGCAATCAGCATCACGCCCGCGAACATCCAACCCCACAGAGGTGCTCCAGTGCGTGCACCCGTGATCTCGGCTACGGCCAGCGCCGGCACAAACCATATCCAGCTCAGCGCATACCGTGCCAGCGCCCGTGCTCGGCTGACCGTCTTGCCAGACTTATTCACCAGGCGGATATGCCAGGTCTTCATGGCCAAGGTCTGCCCGGTCTTCGACCAGAACCAGACAAAGTAGATGCCCAGGACGATGAACAAGAAGGCCTGCAGGCCATGCATGCCCTTCAAGGCGTGTCGCTGTTGCGTGACGGTGGAGAACAGGAAGCCGGCCAGCATCACCACGCCGAAGAGCAGCACGCCCTCGTAGATGAAGCTGGCCATCCTCCGCCTGACCGTCGGAAACACCCACGCCGGTGCCAGGACGGACGCCCCGTCCTTCTCCTTGAGGCCGGTCATGGATGGACCGGGGCCTCGCCAGAGGAGACCGCCATCGCCGCGGCCTGCGGGCCTCTCTTGGGCAGCAATGTCTGTGGATCAACAAAGTTCGCCGTGGCGGCGATCTTGGGCAGA
The DNA here is from genome assembly GCA_903885585.1 of uncultured beta proteobacterium. Classification (GTDB taxonomy): domain Bacteria; phylum Pseudomonadota; class Gammaproteobacteria; order Burkholderiales; family Burkholderiaceae_C; genus Rubrivivax. The sequence continues at coordinate 8,520 of CAISJH010000789.1, read as the reverse complement.
CCGGGCTGGTGATGAGCCGGAGGCGAGACGGTGCGGGAAATCAACTGCGTGGTGGCGCCAGGCTTGATCTGCACGACCGTGGGCGCCACAGACTTCTTGTTCGGGATCACCTGGCTGGGCGTAGCGATCAGATTGGTCTTGGGTTCGCTTCGGGCGGAACTGGCCGCGAGCTCCTTGGTGTCCGCAGGCTTGGCAGCTCCGCTTCGCTGGGCCTGCCCGGCGAGTTGGGCCCGCTCAGCCTCGCTCAGCGCGAGGTAGGCCTCCCAGCGAGCTTGGCGATCTTCCGTGGGCCACTGGCGGAATTCCTGAAACTGAAGGCGCGCCTGCGCCCGTTGCGAAGGGGTCATGCGGGCCCACTCGGCCATGCGCTCACGAACCCTGCCTCGCTCCTCGTCGGTCATGATGGGCATCCGCGCAGCGACTTCCTGCCACTTCTTCTGCCGGTCGGCCGTGAGCGTGTGCCAGTCTTTCTGCAGAGGTTGGAGCGCCTGCCTTTCGGCTGCAGAAAGCGAGCTCCAAATGACCTTTCCCGGGCTGGCGGCCGCGGCCGCCGAGCCGCTTGCCGCTGATAATTGCGGGAGCCAAAGAGCGACGCAGGCGCACATCACCGCCACGAGAGCAGGGGAATTGCTGTGCCGCGCCGTGTGGTTCATGGAACTGCTGGCCTTTGGGGCTGCTTGATGAACTCGGCAAAGCCGGGGTCGGTATAGGCCGTTGGGGGCAGGTCGTCAGCCAGGAGTGCCGCATCGACCTCGGCAGCCGCCTCGATGCGTTGCGTGAGGTTCAGTTGGTCGATGCCGATCAATCCCAAGGTCAGGGCCAGGGGCGGCACAAACGATGCGAGGCGTACCCACCAAACGCTGAGGCCGCCAGGACCGCCGCTGGGCGCCAGGACTGCGGCGCTGGCTACGGCTTTCGCCCGGCGGGCTCTGGTGGCGGCCTCCACCGCCTGCCAGCGCGCCGCCGAAAGGCGCCGCTCGACATGGGCTCCGAGGGCGGGATCTGGCCCGCCCATCCTGCGGGTCACCCGTTGGGCAAAGGTGCGCTCCAGGGACTCTCGGGGTTCTGTACTCGCCCTTTGGGGCTTCTGGGTTCGCGTGGTGGTCTTCATCACAGCGCAATTCCTCTGGCTTTCAGGGCCTGTGCGAGAGCGTGGACTGCACGCGAGCAGTGCGTCTTGACGCTGCCTTCCGAACATCCCATGGCCTGCGCGGTCTCGGCTACATCCAGATCCTCCCAATAACGCAGCAGGAAGGCTTCTCGTTGACGATTTGGCAACGCCGCCACCTCTGATTCGATGATTGACATCACTTCTGAGCGGTAGGCGCCATCGGCTGCACTTTCCGTGCCTGAGTTAGTGGCGTCGGTTTGGAGGTACTCAAGGAGATCGAAGCCCGAGTCCTCGTCCGTCGCCTCCAGGTCATCCAGCGAGGTGAACAAGGCGTTGCGGACCTTCTGCCGCCTGAACCAGTCCATCGTCGCGTTGGACAGGATGCGCTGAAACAGCATGGGCCACTCTTCGGTCGGGCGGTCTGCGTAGCGCTCGGCCAAGCGGATCATGGCGTCCTGCACGATGTCCAGCGCCGACTCCTCGTTCCGAACGTTGAACACCGTTCTCTTGAAGGCGCGCTTCTCCACGCTCTTCAAGAAGTCTGCGAGGGCCTGTTCCGGGGTCAAAGTGGGTTAGCGCGCGAACGTTGATGGCTCGAGCCAGTATCGCACCGGGTATTCAGCGGATCGCTCGTTGGTTCGGGGGCGTCAGGCATGCCAATGCCATAATGCTCGCTTCGCCTAAAGCGAAGGGTCTCAGGTTCCGCTCCGACCAAAGAGCGCCAACATTTGACCGCGCAGGCACCGAATCCGCCCCACGAGGGTGCGCAGGAGGTGCACCGATGGTTTTTCGTCAGAGAAATTCACAAAGGTTCGAAATGGACATGTCTGCCGCGGAAGTCAAGCGCGCCGCTTTGGCGCAACCGAATTCCTTGCACTCTGCCGACCCCAACGGGTCGGAAATTCTGGTTCGTAGTTTGCAGGCCGAGGGCGTGAAGTTCCTCTGGGGCTATCCCGGGGGGGCCGTCCTCTACATCTACGACGCCCTCTACAAGCAGGACTCGATCGAACACGTGCTGGTACGCCATGAGCAGGCGGCCGTGCACGCGGCCGATGGGTATGCGCGCGCCACAGGGGAGGTCGGGGTCGCCCTGGTGACTTCGGGGCCCGGAGTGACCAATGCCATCACCGGCATCGCCACCGCGTACATGGATTCCATTCCCATGGTGATCATCACCGGCCAAGTCCCCACCCCGGCCATCGGACTGGATGCCTTCCAGGAGTGCGACACGGTGGGCATCACTCGCCCCATCGTCAAGCACAACTTCCTGGTCAAGGACGTGAAGGAACTCGCGTCGACCATCAAGAAAGCCTTCCACATTGCCCGCAGTGGCCGGCCCGGGCCGGTGGTGGTGGACATCCCCAAGGATGTGTCGCTGAAGACAGCGCCTTTCCATTACCCGGAGTCGATCGCCATGCGGTCGTACAACCCGGTGCGCAAGGGGCATGCTGGGCAGATCCGCAAGGCTGTGCAGTTGCTCTTGGGAGCCAAGCGCCCCTACATCTACACCGGTGGCGGCGTCATCCTGGGCGAAGCCTGCCGTGAACTGCGAGAACTGGCCGGTTTGCTGGGCTTCCCCTGCACCAACACCCTCATGGGGTTGGGTGGTATTCCGTCCTCAGATCCCAAGTTCCTCGGCATGCTGGGGATGCACGGTACCTACGAGGCCAACATGACCATGCAGCACTGCGACGTGCTGTTGGCCGTTGGTGCGCGATTCGATGATCGTGTGATCGGCAATCCCAAGCACTTCGCCTCGGTCGAGCGCAAGATCATTCACGTCGATATCGACCCGTCGTCGATCTCCAAACGCGTGAAGGTGGATGTGCCCATCGTTGGCGACGTGAAGGACGTTCTCACCGAGTTGATCGCGCAGATCAAAGAGGCGACGGCCAAGCCGGATGCCGCAGCATTGCAGGCATGGTGGTCCCAGATCGGCACCTGGAAGCAGCGTGAGTGTCTGAAGTACCGCGACAGCAGCGAGGTCATCAAGCCGCAGATGGTCGTGGAGACGCTGCACCGGCTGACCCGTGGCACCGATGCCTACATCACGTCTGACGTGGGTCAGCACCAGATGTGGGCGGCCCAGTACTACGGGTTTGACGAGCCGCGTCGCTGGATCAATTCTGGTGGCCTCGGCACCATGGGCGTGGGTTTGCCCTACGCCATGGGCATCAAGTTGGCCAAGCCTGAATCGGACGTGTTCTGCATCACCGGCGAAGGCTCCATCCAGATGTGCATCCAGGAGCTTTCAACGTGCCTGCAGTACCGCACGCCTGTCAAGATCCTGTCTCTCAACAACCGGTATCTCGGCATGGTGCGTCAGTGGCAGCAGCTTGACTACGGTGGCCGCTACTCGCACAGTTACATGGACGCTTTGCCGGACTTCGTCAAGCTGGCGGAAGCCTACGGCCACGTGGGCTTGAAGATCGAGTCGCCGGCTGATGTGGAGCCCGCGTTGAAGGAAGCCATCCGCCTGAAGGACCGGACGGTATTCCTCGATATTCGGACCGATCCGACCGAGAACGTATGGCCGATGGTGCAGGCGGGCAAAGGCATCAGCGAGATGCTGCTCGGCTCTGAGGATCTCTGAGCCGCTGGGAGGGATGGACAAGGCCTGGCGGTTACCGCTGCACAGGCCTGGCCTCATCCCCCGTGCTCAGATGTTCCTCTCATCTCCGATTACCTCGCCAGTTCCCATTCATTTTCCAACTCGAACCTCGAGGCTGGGGGCGCCTGTTTACCGACGGGCGTTCTGAGCGCCTGAAGGACGAACCAGATGAAACACCTCATTGCAGTGCTGATCGAGAACGAACCGGGGGCTTTGTCCCGCGTCGTAGGTCTGTTCTCGGCACGTGGCTACAACATCGAGAGCCTGACCGTGGCACCCACGGAAGACGCTTCACTTTCGCGCATGACCATCGTGACGACCGGTTCGGATGACGTCATCGAGCAGATCACCAAGCACCTCAATCGGCTGATCGAGGTGGTCAAGGTGGTGGACCTTACCGAGGGCCAGTTCACTGAGCGCGAGCTCATGCTGATCAAGGTGCGCGCCGTCGGCAAGGAGCGCGAGGAGATGAAGCGTATGGCCGACATCTTCCGCGGTCGCATCATCGATGTGACGGAGAAGAGCTACACGATCGAACTCACCGGGGACTCCACCAAGCTGGACGCGTTCCTCGTCGCGATTGACCGAGCCTCCATCCTGGAGACCGTACGCACCGGTGCCAGCGGCATCGGGCGCGGCGAGCGCATCCTCAGAGTCTGACCCTGAGCTATCCACCATCACCCACCCAGTTTGTTTTCACCACCCCCTAGAACGGAGAGATCATGAAGGTTTTCTATGACAAGGACGCGGACCTGAGCCTGATCAAGGGCAAGAACGTCACCATCGTCGGCTACGGCTCGCAAGGCCATGCCCACGCTCAAAACCTCAACGACAGCGGTGTCAAGGTCACGGTAGGACTGCGTCGCGGTGGCGCCTCCTGGTCCAAGGTGGAGAAGGCCGGCCTCAAGGTTGCCGAGGTGGCCGAAGCCGTGAAGACCGCCGATGTGGTCATGGTCCTGCTGCCTGATGAGCAGATCGCCTCCGTCTACAAGAACGACATCGAGCCGCACATTCCCCAAGGTGCTTCACTTGCGTTCGCCCACGGCTTCAATGTGCATTACGGTCAGGTCGTGCCGCGTGACGATCTCGATGTATGGATGGTTGCGCCCAAGGCGCCTGGTCACACGGTTCGCAGCACCTATGCGCAAGGCGGCGGCGTACCGCACCTGATCGCCGTTCACGCAGACCGCTCGGGCAAGGCGCGTGACGTGGCATTGAGCTACGCCGCGGCCAACGGCGGTGGCAAGGCCGGGATCATCGAGACCAACTTCCGCGAAGAGACCGAAACCGACCTCTTCGGTGAGCAGGCCGTTCTCTGCGGTGGCACCGTGGAACTCATCAAGGCCGGCTTTGAGACGCTGGTCGAGGCCGGCTATGCCCCCGAAATGGCGTACTTTGAATGCCTGCACGAGTTGAAGCTGATCGTTGATCTCATCTACGAGGGCGGCATTGCCAACATGAACTACTCGATTTCCAACAATGCGGAGTACGGTGAGTACGTTACTGGCCCCCGCATCGTCAATGACGAGACCAAGCAAGTCATGCGCAAGGTGCTGCACGACATCCAGACCGGCGAGTACGCCAAGAGCTTCATCCTGGAAAACCGTGCTGGTGCACCGACGTTGACCTCACGCCGTCGTCTGATGGCCGAACACGACATCGAGGTGGTGGGCGAGAAGCTGCGGGCCATGATGCCCTGGATCAAGGCCAACAAGCTCGTCGACAAGAGTCGTAACTGAGCGCGCTTTCGCCTTCAAGCTGGCCCGCCGCAAGGTGGGTCAGCTGTGTGGCGGGTTAACCTAGCGGCATGAACCAGCCGATGACGAACAGCGAACAAGACGAAGCCCCCGAGCCCTTGAAGCCGCGTCGCCGCGGCATTTATGTGCTCCCCAATGCGGTGACCTTGGCGGCGCTGTTTGCGGGCTTCTATGGCATCGTCATGGCGATGTCCGGTCGCTTCGAGTCTGCAGCGATCGGCATCTTCTGCGCCGCCGTGCTGGACAGTCTGGACGGGCGAATCGCCCGCATGACCAACACCCAGAGCGCCTTTGGCGAGCAGATGGACAGTCTGTGCGATATGGTGAGCTTCGGCCTTGCGCCTGCCCTCATCGTGTACGAATGGGCGCTGAAGGGCCTGGGCAAGCCCGGATGGATCGTCGCCTTCATCTACTGCGCCGCAGCTGCCTTGCGGTTGGCACGCTTCAACACCAACATTGGCGTGGTGGACAAGCGATTCTTCCAGGGGCTTCCCAGTCCCGCGGCGGCCGCCCTGGTGATCGGCTTCATCTTCGTGATGGATGACGCAGGCTGGCGAGAGGCTTTCAAGCTGCCCTGGCTGTCGTGGACCGCGCTGGGTGTGACCCTGTTTGCGGGCCTGACCATGGTGACCAATCTCCCCTTCTACAGTTTCAAGGTCGTGGGTGGGCGAAGGACCGTACCGTTTGCCGTCATCGTCGCAGTGGCGCTGGGCATCGCCTTGGTCAATGTGCATCCCCCCTTGGTGCTGTTCAGTTTGTTTTGCTCTTATGGCTTGTCCGGGTATCTCATCTACGCCTACCGCAAGGCCAAGGGCCGGCCGGTCAGCGTGATTGCAACGTCCACCGACGAGCCTGAGGAGCGGGGCCTGCACTGAGTGCCAGGGCCAGTCTCCGGCGAGCTTGTGGGGGCACACCGTCCCTTGTGCTACATTGCATTGGTGATGTTCACGACTGCCTTTCTAGCTCTTCTAGTCCTAAGGACGCCGCTGGTGCGCTGATCATCCACGACCCCTTCAGATTGACTTGGATCGACGGCCCGCCAGCTTGCTGCAGCGGGCCGTTCTTCTTTTGCCGCTTGAATCCAACCGACCGACCTCAACCCGAAACTGCGGAGTGAACCATGACCGAGAAGCTGTTCATCTTTGACACTACCTTGCGCGATGGCGAGCAGTCTCCGGGCGCCTCCATGACCCGCGAAGAGAAGTTGCGTATCGCGCGCCAGTTGGAACGCCTGCGCGTGGATGTGATCGAAGCAGGCTTCGCGGCCTCGAGCAACGGTGACTTCGAGGCCGTCAAGTCCATTGCCGATGCCATCAAGGACAGTACGGTGTGCTCCTTGGCGCGCGCCAACGACCGCGACATCGCGCGTGCTGCTGAGGCGCTGAAGGGGGCAAACTCGTCTCGCATCCACACCTTCATCGCCACCAGCGAGCTTCACATGGAAAAGAAGCTGCGTATGAGTCGCGACCAAGTCTACGAACAGGCCCGACTGTCGGTCCGCTTTGCACGCAATCTTTGCGGCGATGTGGAGTTCTCGCCTGAAGATGGTTACCGATCGGACCCCGACTTTCTGTGCCGAGTGCTCGAAGCGGTGATTGCGGAAGGCGCCACCACCATCAACATCCCCGACACCGTGGGCTACGCCATTCCTGAGCTCTACGGATCCTTCATCAAGAATCTGCGCGAGCGCATTCCCAACGCCGACAAGGCCATCTGGTCGGTGCATTGCCATAACGACCTCGGGATGGCGGTGGCCAACTCCCTCGCGGGCGTGATGATCGGCGGCGCGCGCCAGGTGGAGTGCACGATCAACGGCTTGGGCGAGCGTGCCGGCAACTGCTCACTTGAGGAGGTGGTGATGGCCTTGCGCACCCGCCGAGACTACTTCGGGCTCGATGTAAGCGTTGACGCTTCGCAGATCGTGCCGGCCTCGCGGCTGGTGGCGCAGACCACCGGCTTCGTGGTGCAGCCCAACAAGGCGGTGGTGGGTGCCAACGCGTTCGCCCACGCCTCGGGTATTCATCAGGATGGTGTGCTGAAGGCCCGAGACACCTACGAGATCATGCGTGCTGAAGACGTCGGCTGGACCACCAACCGCATCGTGTTGGGCAAGCTCTCGGGTCGCAATGCCTTCAAGCAGAGACTGCAGGAGCTTGGGGTCGAACTGGAGTCGGAGGCCGAGATCAATGCCGCTTTCGCGCGCTTCAAGGACCTCGCGGACCGCAAGAGCGAGATCTTCGACGAGGACATCATCGCCCTGGTCAGCGACGAGAGCGTCACGGTCGAGCAGGAGCACTACCGCTTGCTGTCCCTGTCTCAGCGCTCGGAGACGGGCGAGCGGCCGCATGCACAAGTGACCTTTGCGGCAGGGGGGCAGGAGTTGAAGGCGGAGAGTCAGGGCAACGGGCCGGTCGACGCGAGCCTCAAGGCCATCGAATCCAGGCTGTCAAGCGGTGCCGAGATGCTGCTGTACTCCGTCAACGCCATCACCTCGGGCAGCACTGAATCGCAGGGCGAGGTCACCGTTCGCCTCCAACTCGGAGGACGGGTGGTCAACGGGGTGGGTGCAGATCCGGATATCGTGGTCGCCTCTGCCAAGGCCTACCTGTCAGCTTTGAACAAGCTCCAAAGCAAGGCTGAGCGTGTGGCGGCGCAGGGGTGATGTAGATGCGTGGAGGTGCTGCTCAGGTGACCGTTGAGCAGCACTTTCCAAGTGTTTGATATTGCTTGATCTTCGGGCTTCTCCTACACTTCCGAGACTGCCAGGCGTGGGCTTGGAAGGGCCCCGGGAGTAGCAGGATGCGGCTTGAAGTGATGGTGCGGCGTGGCTTGGCTCTTGTGGGGTCCTGCGCTCTCCTCATGGCGCTGGGTGTGGCGCACGCTCAGGGGGCGGATCCGCAAAGCCCGGCTGGCAAGTCGGCCCAGCAGGGTTCGTCCAACCCAAAGAAGACTGTCAAGTCTTCGCCGGGCCGCGAAGCACAGAAAGCGCGTCCTGCAAGCGCCAGCGCCAGGAAGGACGCCAACCGGTCCGGCAGGGCTGT
>CAISJH010000788.1 GCA_903885585.1 uncultured beta proteobacterium | reverse complement strand
AGCCCTGAGCCAGGCCCCAGACGGCACCGAAGTGGACCTGGTCCTGCCAGTGCCCCTGTCGGCGCAACGGCTGCAGCAGCGAGGCTTCAACCAGGCTTGGGAGCTGGCCCGGCGGTTGGCGCGTCGCTTCGGTCTTCAAGCCGAGGCCCACCTGCTGCAGCGTCCCGTGGATACGGCTCACCAGGTGGAGCTGTCTCTGCAGGACCGGGCCCTCAACCTGCAAGGCGCCTTCATGGTGGACCCCCAGGCGCGGTCAGACCTGGTAGGCCGGCGCCTGGCCCTGGTGGATGATGTGATGACCACCGGCGCCACGTTCCGGGCGGCCACACGCGCGCTGCTGCAGGCCGGCGCGGGCAGCGTGGATGTTTGGGCCGTGGCCCGAACGCCCTGAGGGCCGCCTCGGTTCGACCGCCTCGACTTCACAACCACACCTCTTGCACCGGCCGCTTGGTGCCGCCCCGAAGCTGATGTTCCACATCGTCCTGGTTCACCCCGAGATCCCTCCCAACACGGGCAACGTCATCCGTCTGGCCGCCAACACCGGTTGCTCTCTGCACCTGGTGGAGCCCTTGGGCTTTTCCATGGAGGACAAACTGCTGCGGCGAGCCGGGCTGGACTATCACGAGTTTGCGGCCGTGCGCCGGCATGCCGACTGGGACGCCCTGATCCGGGATGCGCAGCCCAATCAGCAAAGGATGTTCGCCTTCACCACCCGGGGCTCCCGCCCGTTCGGCGATGTGGCCTGGCAGGCGGGCGACTGGCTGGTGTTCGGCAGCGAGACGGCGGGGCTGCCCGCTGCGCTGCGTGACGGCTTTGCGGGAGAGTGCCGGGTACGACTACCCATGCGAGCCGGCCAGCGGAGCCTGAACCTCAGCAACGCCGTGGCGGTGGCTGTCTTCGAGGCCTGGCGCCAGTGCGGCTACCAGGGCGGCGCCTGAAGGCTCGGGGGACGAGGAGCCTCAGCGGACCAGGGCAGGACCTGGAGGTCTCCTCAGAGGCCCTCGGGGCGCGCGTCGCGCGACATCAGGCGGGCCACGGCCTGGCCGGGAGGGAGCCGGCCCTGCAAGACCTCCACCACCGCAGCGGTGATGGGCATGTCCACGCCCAGCGACCGGGCCCGCGCCAGCACGGTGGCGGCCGAATACACGCCTTCGGCCACGTGACCCAGGGCGGCCACGGCCTCATGCAATGACCGGCCCTCGGCCAGCATCAAGCCCACTTGCCGGTTGCGCGAGAGAGCGCCCGTGGACGTGAGCACCAAGTCGCCGAGACCGGACAAACCCATGAAAGTCTCTGCCCTGGCACCCAGGGCCAGGCCCAGTCGCGTCATCTCCGCGAGCCCACGCGTGATCAGGGCCGCACGCGCATTCAGGCCCGGCAGCACGCCCCCATCGGCGCGCGCGGCGAGGCCGTCCAGGATGCCTGTGGCGATGGCCATGACGTTCTTGACCGCGCCCCCCACCTCCACCCCTGTGGGATCTTGCGAGGTGTAGATGCGCAAGGCGCCGCCATGGAAGGCCTGCACGGCCTGGTCGCAAAGGGTGGGCGACGTGCTCGCCGCCACCAGGGCCGTGGGGCGCCCCTGGGCCACCTCCATCGCAAAACTCGGCCCTGACAGCACGCCGGAGGGTGCCCCTGGGCGCAACTCGTGGGCAATCTCGTGTCCGAGTGCACCCGATCCGGCCTCAAAGCCCTTGCACAGCCACAGCACCGGGGCCTGGGCCGGCAGCCTGCTGAGCGTGCTGCGCAGCCCGCTCATGGGCGTGGCAATGACCAGCAGGCCCGCGTGTGCGTGGGCCAGCGCCTCGTCCCACGAGGCACTGACCTCCAGGCCAGGCGGCAGATCGACGCCAGGAAGGTAGCGCTCGTTGCGCCGTGCACTTGCCAGGGTGGCGGCCTGCACCGGGTCTCTGGCCCAGAGCACCACCTCGTGCTGCGCCGCCGCGCTGCAGGCCAGCGCCGTCCCCCAGGCCCCGGCGCCGAGCACCGACAGCTTCATGGACGCCGACCCGACAGACGCTTCAGTTCAGGCTGGTGATGATGCCCGAGCCCGTCTCGGAGGAGGCGGCTTGCTGCTGGGCCTCGAACATCGCCTGGAAGTTCACCTCGGTCAGCAGGATGGGCGGGAAGCCGGCGCGCGTGCAAATGTCGGAAATGATGGCGCGCAGATAGGGGTAGATCATCTGCGGGCAGACGATGCCGATCAGGCCCTGCATCTGGTCGTCCGGGATGTTGCGGATCTCGAAGATGCCGGCCTGCTTGGCTTCAACCAGAAACAGGGTGCGGTCAGCCACCTTGGTGGTGACGGTGGCCGTCACCGTGACCTCGAACACGCCCTCGGCCACCGGCTCGGCGCCCACGCCCAGATTGATGTCCACCTGCGGCTGGGCCTGCTCGACCAGGATCTGCGGAGAGTTGGGCTGCTCCAGGGACAGATCCTTCAGGTACATGCGCTGAATCTGGAACACGGGGGTCAGGTCTTCGTCGGCCATGAGATTTCTCGGTTGGGAGTCAGGTGTCGGCGGAGACACCTCCACCGGCAGGAATTGGGCAAGCGGTCTTGCGGTCGGTCAGACCTGGTCGAGCCGCGGCGGGCTCGATGACAGGGCGCGCGATTATGGCCCTGGGGCCTTGGCTTGCAGCCGCGCTGAAGTCAACTGCCTGGCGGGTGGAAGGGCTGGCGCGGCCCGGGCCTGTCAGGCGCTTAGCCCGAGCAGGGGCAGCAGGCCACCCTTCTGGTCCAGGGCCACGAGATCGTCACAGCCGCCCACGTGGGTGGTGCCGATGAAGATCTGCGGCACGGTACGCCGACCCGTGAGCTCGATCATGTGGTCCCGCTGCGCGGGATCCAGATCCACGCGGATCTCCTCGATCTCAGCCACGCCACGCTGCTTGAGCAGGGCCTTGGCACGGACGCAATAGGGACACACCTGGGTGGTGTACATGCGGACAGAACTCATGACGCGCGGTCTCGATAAGCTGGTTGATGGCAAATTCTGGCGGAACGGGACGATCTACCGAGCCCCGGGGTCTTGCCGGAACGGCGGTAGCCCCCCGTTCGGGGTCTACCTGACGCTTTCAAGCGAAGCCCGGCCCGCCTCAGTTGCAGTCCGTCCGACCCAATGCTGCCTAAGGCAAGTCCTCAGGCGGCAACGGCGCCAGCCTTCTCGGTGGGCATGCCAGCCTCGCGCCAGGCGGCGGTGCCGCCGGCCAACGCACGCACGTTGGCATAACCCAACTTGCGCAGGGTGGCCGCCGCGCGACCGGCACGGGCGCCCGTGGGGCACAGCACCACCAGCGGCAGCGCCTTGTTGGTGGGCAGGTCCTTGGAAGTCTCGAGCTGACCGATGGGCACATTGCGGGCCTGTGCGGCGTGACCAGCGTCGAACTCGCGCGGCTCGCTCACATCAATCAGCACCGCCTTCTCGCGGTTCATCATGCGCACGGCCTCTGAGGCGCCCACGGCACCGGCACCCCCACTGCCACGGGCCAAGGGCCAGACCAGCATGCCTCCTGACACAAAGGCCACGGCGATCAGGAGCCAGTTCTCGATGAAGAAGTTCACGGCAGTGTTGTCCAGGAGCGCAAAACCTCGATTGTAAGATTCCGCCCCTTCTCCCCACAGCCGCCACCCTCTGCGCACGCCCCATGCACAAGCTTGTCCTGATTCGCCACGGTGAATCCACCTGGAACCTCGAGAACCGCTTCACCGGCTGGACGGATGTGCCCCTGACAGACACCGGCGTGGCGCAGGCGCGGCAGGCCGGCGAACTGCTCAAGGAGGCGGGCTACGAGTTCGACGTGGCCTACACCTCGGTACTGAAGCGGGCGATCTGGACCCTGTGGCACTGCCTGGACACCATGGACAGGACCTGGCTACCCATCCAGCACGACTGGCGCCTGAACGAGCGCCACTATGGCGCGCTGCAGGGCCTGAACAAGGCAGACATGGCGCGCCAGTACGGTGACGAACAGGTGTTGGTATGGCGCCGCAGCTACGACACGCCACCGCCGGCGCTGGAGGCGCAAGACCCTCGCGGCCAGCGTCAGGACCCGCGCTACCTTCAACTCGACGCCGCGCAGATCCCGTTGACCGAGTGCTTGAAGGACACGGTCGCCCGCGTCATGCCGTGCTGGAACGAGCGCCTGGCGCCGGCCATACGCAGCGGTCAGCGGGTGTTGATCGCCGCGCATGGCAACAGCATGCGGGCGCTGGTCAAGTATCTCGACGGCATCTCCGACGGCGACATCGTGGGCGTCAACATCCCGAACGGCATCCCGCTGGTGTACGAGCTGGACGAGGCCCTGAAGCCCATCCGCCACTACTACCTGGGCGACCCGGAAGCCGCCGCGCGCGCCGCAGCGGCCGTGGCCAGTCAGGGCAAGGCCTGACGGCGCACGGGGTCGGGCAAGGCTGAAGAAGCCTCTTCAGCGGCAGCAGCGCCGCCACCGTCCAGAGCCGAGATGATCTGTTGGCGCAGGTGGCCGGCCAGGGCGCGCCGGTCAGCGTGCCGCACGCCTTCCGCCGGCAGAACATCCACGCGCACGGTGAGGCCTTGCGCACCGGCCAGCATCCAGAGGCTGCGCGCCAGGGAGATGGTGCCCGTGTAGTCGGCCGCCGGGCTGACGTCGTGCAGGTCATCGGCATAGCGCAGTGCCACGGGCTGTACCGGCACCTCGGTGGCGATGGCAGCCTGCAACAGATTGGCATGGAAGGGCAGCAGCTCATGGCCCTTGCCCGTGGTGCCCTCGGGAAAGACCGCCACCGTATCGCCTGAAGCCAAGGCATCGGCCATCTGGTGCACCACGCGCAGGGCGTCACGTGCCTTCTCCCGCACGATGTACAGCGTACCGGCAGCACCAACGAGACGACCGATCAAGGGCCAGGCCTGCACGTCCGCCTTGGAAACGAAACGCGCCTGCGGGCACACCGCGTGCACCGCCATGATGTCCAGCCAGGAGATGTGGTTGGCCACGATGAGCTTGGCACCGGGCCTGAAGCTGCCCTGCACGTCCAAACGGATGGCCAATGCAGCAAACATCCTGCGAGCCCACCAGGCAATCCGAACCTGGCGACCAGGGGCATCCAGGTGCGGAAACCGCACCAGAACAATCACCAGACCATGCAGTACATGCACCACCGCGCGCGTCAAGCGCCAAGCCGCTCTCAGCCCCAAGGCAAGGCGCTTGAACAGTCGGGGCTGGGTGGTCACATGGGACCGGGCAGCCGCTGGATTCACGTCCACAGTGTCACGCCAGACAGGGCCCACACACCGCCGCCACAGGGCGCGTCAGGCAGCGGCCTCATAGGCTACCGTGCCCGCCACCAGCGTGGCCCGCACCCGGCCGAGCATCTGCACACCCCCATGCTCGAAGGCAAAGGGCGTGTGCTTGCCCTGGCTGCGCAACCCTTCTGCGGTGACGGTCCAGCTGGCCTGCGGGTCGAAGATGCAGACATCTGCCACGCCACCCTCGACCAGCCGCCCGGCGCTCTCAGCCAGGGAGCCGACCGCCGACCCGAGGACACCCACCGGGCCCGCCGTCACCACGGACAGCGCCCGGCGCAGGCCCCTGTCACCCGGCCCGGTTTCTGCGCCCCATTTCAACGCCAGGCTGAGCAGCAGCTCCAGGCCGGTGGCGCCAGGTGTCGCTTCAGCAAAGGGCAAGTGCTTCTCGTCGGTGCCCACGGGCATGTGGTCGCTGACCAGCGCGTCCAAGGT